>NZ_JAZVJO010000257.1:0-10050 GCF_059453735.1 Peribacillus sp.
GTTATATACGAGTTATTCGAGCAAGCCTTCCTTATTTGCGTAAGGATGGAGGAAAAATCATAAATATTGCGTCGTCTGCGATAAAAGAACCTCTGCCGGGCCTGATTTTATCGAATACCTTTAGAACTGCGGTTGTTGGTCTAGCAAAGACACTTGCTGTTGAATTAGCACCAGAAATTATGATTAATACCCTTGCACCTGGCCGGATTGCTACGGATCGACTGGCGCAATTAGATGCCATTGCTGCGGGTAAACAAGGGATCACGATTGAGGAAGTAGAGAAACAAGTAAGCTCAAAAATACCATTGAAGCGATATGGTCATCCAGAAGAGTTTGCCAAGTTTGCAGCATTTTTGCTTTCAGATGCAAATTCCTATATCACAGGTCAATCTTTCTTGGTTGATGGTGGTAATGTCAGGTCAATATGACTCATTGGATAAATTAAAAAAGTAAAAACCAGGAGTGAGATAAGTGGGGATAGTAAAAGACAAAACAATAATTGGTTTAATTGGTACAGGCGTGATGGGAAACAGTATGGCCCAGCATATCCTAAATACGGGTTTCAAACTCATCGTATATACGAGATCCAAAGAAAAAGCTCAAAATCTGCTGGAAAATGGAGCAAAATGGGCGGTTTCGCCTGAGGAGCTTGCACAGCAGGCAGATGTGATCATTTCAATGGTTGGATATCCAAAAGATGTTGAGGAAATCTATTTAGGTGAGAAGGGAATTTTGAAGAATCCTTGCCGTACTAAATATGTTATCGATATGACCACCTCAACCCCCTCATTAGCTGTAAAGATCTATGAGAAGGCACTTGATGCAGGGGTGAAAGCACTTGATGCACCCGTCTCTGGTGGAGATATTGGGGCAAGAGAGGGTAAGTTAACGATTATGGCCGGGGGTTCGAAGGATGACTTTGAAGATATTAAAAGTATTTTAGAGATTTTTGGTACGAATATCATCTATCAAGGTGAAGCTGGGGCTGGTCAGCACACAAAAATGTGTAATCAAATTGCGATTGCTTCGAACATGATTGGCGTTGCTGAAGCAGTCGTCTATGCAAAAAAAGCAGGTCTTGATCCGGAAAGAGTGTTAAAGAGTATTTCCGCAGGAGCAGCAGGAAGCTGGTCACTATCCAATCTTGCTCCAAGAATGATTAAAGGTGACTTTGCTCCAGGATTTTATATTAAACATTTCATTAAGGATATGGGGATAGCCCTCGAAGAAGCAGAAAAAATGCAGATGGATGTTCCGGGATTGAAGCTGGCAAAGTCGCTATATGAAGAGCTTGCAGAAGCAGGAGAAGAAAGCAGTGGTACGCAAGCGATTTTAAAGCACTGGTCATAATAAAAAAGAAAGACGAGCTTGATGAAGCTCGACTGTTTCTTTTTAGTAGTTAGTCTTATTAGAAAGAAATGTTTCCATACGGTTCATTGCTTCTATAAGTGTATCCATAGAGTACGCATAAGATAAACGGAAATACCCTTCACCAAACTCAGAAAAAGCATTGCCTGGTACAACTGCTACGCCTGCTTTTTCCACTAACTCGAGACAAAAAGAGAGTGATGTGCTGGAACCTTCAGGCAACTGAATAAAGAAGTAAAAAGCTCCATCGGGCTTGATAACATTCAGGTTCATATCGAGAAGCCGATTATATACATAGTCTCGTCGTTTAGCGTACTCCATTTTCATTGGCAAGGCATCATCGTAACCATCGGTAACTGCGGCTAGAGCAGCACGTTGAGAAATGGATGAAGCGCAGGTAACATTATATTGATGTACTTTTAGAATTTCTTGAGCAATCACAGTAGGGGCAAATAAAAAACCAATTCGCCAGCCTGTCATGGAATGGGACTTAGACAAACCATTTAAAACAATTGTCTGCTGTCTAAGGTATGATGCAATAGAAGTATGTTCTTTTTCATAAACAAGTTCACTATAAATCTCATCTGCAAGGATGAAAATCTCTTTATCCTTGATAAGCGCTGCAATATCCTGCAATTCCTCAGCAGTAAGCGTTACTCCTGTTGGATTAGAAGGATAAGGAAGCACAATACAGCGCGTATTTGGTGTGAGTAAATTTTCGATAATATCAGCTGTCATTCGGAAACCTGTTTGAGTTATATCAGCATATATCGGCGTTGCCCCGCACATCTTAATAATAGGTTCGTATCCAGGATATACAGGTCCAGGCAAAATGACTTCAACTCCTGGTGTCAAAATTGTCCGGAACGTGATATCAATGGCTTCACTAGCACCGCTGGTCACAATAATTTCTTGGTCAGGGTCGTACTGCAGCTGATATTTACCCGAAATATATGCTGAAACGGCTTTTCTAAGCTCAATATCGCCTGCATTATGTGTATACACGGTATAATTATTATCAATGGCTTGTTTAGCAGCTGTTTTAATATGATCAGGAGTAGGAAAGTCAGGCTGACCTATGGTTAATGAAATCATATTCTTGTTTCCAGATACTAAATTATAAAATTTTCTAATTCCTGAGATTTCAACTTTTTTTACGAGTGGGTTAAGTAAATGATCCATGTTTAGTGCCCCCTTTTTAGCTACTACTTATTTTAGCACTTTAACGAGGTGAATTTCTATCGTTAGACGAAACATCTGTTAAACTGGACTTTAAACCATTTATATAATAGAAAACAGCTAAGGATTTGATGACTTGATAAATACGTTTGTTATTACTAAAGATCATAAAATGATCATAGATTGTCCGCTTGAAGAAGTGAAAAAAGATCATGTCGATTGGTACTGGGTAGATTTTAACCAGCCGTCAAAAAGTGAAATTGAACAATTAGCTACTTTTTTTCAGTTTCACCCCTTAGCTATTGAGGATTGTTTAGATCATTATCAGCAACGGCCGAAGCTTGATTTTTATGATGGCTATGAATTCTTAGTCATTCATGCACTTGAAAAAAAACGACTGAATGCCGTGGAGCTGGACATGTTCGTCGGCCATGACTTTATTGTCACCTTTCATAAAGAAGCCATTATAGAGATAGAGGAAATCTGGAAGAAGGTTACCCAAAGTCATCAGACATTGAAAGGACCATTCTTTTTAATGCACGGAATTATCGATAAGTTGGTAGATGAATATTTCCCGTTAATTTATCACATGGAGAGGGAATTAAACGAGATTGAAGATAATCGGGCCAATAAAAACATAAGTTATTTGATGGATCGTTTATTTGATTTACGATCAGATCTATCAATATTTAGAAAAACTATTCTGCCAATGCGCGACTTGTTATATCGTATGGTTCATTCTGATAGACTGAAATTCTTAACTGATCAGCATTTATATTTTAATGATGTTTATGATCATTTGTTGAAGCTGTCAGAAATGCTTGATTCGTATCGTGATTTTTCTTCGGATATAAGGGATAGTTACCTCTCAGTTAACTCAAATAATATGAATGAAACAATGATGACATTAACGGTTATTACAACAATCTTTATGCCATTAACGTTTATTGCAGGAGTTTACGGAATGAACTTCAAAAACATGCCTGAACTTGAATGGCATTATGGTTATTATATAATTCTTGGAGTTATGGTTGGAATTGCAATATGTATGTTTATGTACTTTGTTAAAAAAAATTGGTTGACCATCAGACGGAAACATAGGAAATAAGGGTGAATCTTAGTGTGGAAATAAATAAAAAACAGCGTCTTTTTTCCTATTTTTAGTGATTATTAATGAATATTTTGGTAATAATAACGCGGTTTTGTTACAATCAATATGCAATTATTAGTAGTTAACTAGGGTTAAAGGAGGAAGTGTTCTATGAGTGAAGTAGCTGTAAATGACTATGTAAATGTAAGTGAAAGGTATGGAGGATTTTGGATTCGAGTGGCTGCATCGATCATTGATGGAATCATTATCTCAGTTCCGCTGAGTGTTCTATTTATTATTTATAGCTTTATTACGGCACCAGAAGAAGGCACTGCTACTGATGGAGAAATGGTGACCTTCTTGCTTGGATTCACCGTTATTTACATTATTGCGTTAGTAGCTATAGCATTATATTATATTTTAACAACTGCATCGAAAATGCAAGGTACTGTTGGGAAAAAAATAATGGGGTTAAAAGTAGTAGATTTGAATGGGAATCGTCTTACCTTTGGTCGAGCGACCGGCAGGTATTTTGCAACTATACTGTCAGGGATGATTTTTAACATTGGTTATTTAATGGCTGCTTTTACGGAAAAAAAACAAACGCTGCATGATATGATAGCCAGTACATTAGTTGTAAAAAAATAAATTTAACAAAAAAGCCGGTTTCTTACACAGAAATCGGCTTTTTTTCTTAAATCCCTTAACATGAGGTCTGTTTATTCCGATTTATATAAAGAAAGATCTACTGATTGGATCAAGTAGATCGTTAAATTGAAACATGAAGATTGGAAGTGCGAGATGGAAAATAAACAAGGAATCCTGCTGGAAAGCGGGACCAATGAATTGGAAATTGTAGAGTTCGGAATTGGGACAAATAAATTTGGGATTAATGTTATTAAAGTGAAGGAGATTATCAATCCTGTACCAGTTACCTTTGTCCCGCATACGCATAAAAATGTTGAAGGACTGATTGAGTTACGGGGAGAAGTGCTTCCAGTCGTTAATGTTGCTGAAGCACTAGGGTTTCCACCTTCGAAGAATCCAAGTCAAGATAAGTTTATCGTTTCAGAATTTAATCAACAAAAAATAATTTTTCATGTTCATACAGTCACTCAGATTCACCGGCTTTCTTGGAACCAAATAGAAAAACCTTCTGAGATGTTTCAAGGGCTTGAAAGTCAGACGACCGGTGTCATTAGGTTAAATGGGGAAATGCTCTTACTGTTGGATTTCGAGAAAATAGTAGTGGATATTAATCCGGATTCAGGAATTAATAGTAAACAGGTAAAGAAGTTAGGGAAGAGGGAGCGGTCGAATAAACGAATCGTCGTCGCAGAGGATTCACCGCTTTTAAGGCAGCTTTTACATGACACATTAACAGAAGCAGGATTTGAAAACCTCGAATTTTTTGAGAACGGCAAAGATGCTTTGAATTATTTGGAGAATTTGATTGAAGCTGGGGAAAATGCGGTTTCTGATGTAAAGTTGGTCATAACGGACGTTGAAATGCCTCAGATGGATGGACATCATTTGACCAAACGAATTAAAGAGCATAAAGAGTTAGCGAAACTGCCTATCATTATTTTTTCTTCATTAATCACGGAGGATCTTCGTCATAAAGGGCAGCTTGTGGGAGCAGACGCACAGGTTAGTAAGCCGGAAATTGCAGAATTGATTTTACTGATTGATGAACTAATTTTATAAAAGTAAAAAGAGAAAAAATCGGGCAATTCCTGCACCGATTTTTTCTCTTTTTGGAGAGTATTAGGGAAAGTTAAACGTTTAGGAGATAGCAGAAGCTAACGTGATTTATATCCTTTTCCTAAAAATGACGAAAGAAATGTATTTTCGTATTTTTGATTTTGCTGCCGGCGTGATGGTTGATTAGGTTTGCCGGAATTCACATTGGACATTTTTGTCTCGACTGCCTGTCCAATATACGTTTGCAAAATTAGTTTCGCACGTGATAAGGATAATACAGCTTTCGGGTTTCGAACGGATGAAGAGCGGTTCCCGAGGTGAGGAAGGGTTTTTAAATCATCCCTGGTAGGAGGAAGATGGAAGATATATTCTCCACATTGGATAATGACATCGGATTGTTGTGCAGAAAACTTAGGGTTATCAGAAAAGTGAAGACCTAACTTTTTTGCTTTCCCCTCGCTTAATAATTTTAGTATGGTTAGGCGTTTTAATTCATATAAAGCTTTGGGTTCAGGTGCTGTTTTAGCATGTTTATTGACTATAAAAATGGCTTGGGCAAGAGTGTTATCGGATGGGGGAATTTGCTCCCGTTGCCCGGTTGTTGGTTTCATATAGAATCTCCTTTCCTAAAATACTGGTGCCTTGCAGTACATATTATACCATTATCCCTATTGAAAGGAAGGAAAGAAAAAATACATTGAAATTAATTGGAGTGGAAGAGGTGACACCAAGGAAGAAGTTCAATTAGATCAGTACGCTGACTATAGTATAGCAAATCTAGGTCATAGACCAAAATTCGAAGGCAATAAAAAAAGAAAAGGCTGTCGAAGTTCTCGTCAGCCAACAGTTGGTGCGAATTGTCAATTATTGATTTGTTAATCTTCCAGAACCAGTATAGATGTTAATATTGTCGGTTACTGCTTGCTGGGTTCCGAATGCTGCGGGATACCCTTGATAGCTGGGGTAACCGCCTTGATAATACCCTTGCTGGTACCCAGGTGGATAGCCCAGATAAGGCTGCGGAGGATATGGATAGGGCGGCCGGTTATATAACAATGCACTGCCGGCGAGTGCACCGCCAGCCAAACCAGCTACAAATGGAAGAAGTAATGGAAAGAATGGAACAAATCTCCCGTTCTGGGGAGGCGGGTAGCCATTTCTCATATGCTGCTCTTGATAGACAGGGGAATATGCTGGATAGGGGGAGTGCATGAAAAGACCTCCTTTTCTATAGTTCTTTTCATTCTATGATATTTTCAATGAAAAGAGCCTGTTTATACTGATTCTGATATAATGTAAGAATGAGTATATGAAATGGACGTGGATTGGGAATGCTGAAAAAGTATCTCTTTGTCGGAATTGGCGGTGCTTTAGGTTCTTTTCTCCGTTATGGAGTTAATGTATTTATTCATATGCCAGTCTTTCCTTTAGCTACTTTAAGTGTCAACCTTATCGGCACCTTTACTCTAGGGATGCTGACAGGGTACTTTTCAAAAAGAAATCAGCCAGTGCCTCTTTTGTTAGGTACGGGTTTATGTGGTGGTTTTACGACAATGTCGACTTTCACAGCGGAATCGATACGATTACTTGAAACGTCCGTATGGCTATCAAGTTTGTATATCAGCGCTACTCTAATGTTAGGAATCAGTTTCGGTTTATTAGGGATTTCTATTTCAAAAGGTGATGTACAGGGATGATAGATATAATGGCAGTACTAATAGGAGGGTTTATTGGTGCTGTTGCAAGGTATGGTATAAGTTCGTACCTATCGAGAAACATTACTACCAGTTTTCCCTGGGGTATTCTATCTGTTAATTTAATTGGTGCACTAGTCATGGGGTTTGTATTTCCAGAAAACGTCGATGAATTGAAAACCGCTGAATTATTATTGATTACTGGTGTTCTAGGCGGATTTACTACTTTTTCTACGTTTGGTATGGAGTCTATTGAATTACTTAAAAAAGGGAGCTACCTGCATCTTGCTATCTATATTGTAGGTACCGTTGTTGGGGGAATGCTGCTCTTTTCTGCGGGTTACCTGCTGTAAGAGGTGAAGCTTTTTAACCATAAACTAATTAGAAAAGCTCATAAAAAATGCCATGGAATCATCCATGGCATTTTTGTGCCGAAAGCTCGTCGTCAAACACATAATTGCAATAATAAGAAGAAAAGCTGTTTTTCTATTACCAAACTAATGATATAATTCATTAGAATGGGACTTTTGTAGTGAATTAGGCAGGATTGCTTATTTTTACGGATTTTCTTTTATTCTTTCTGCAATTCGTATAAAGTTATTTCAGGTCGAGAAAGAAAACGATAGGGTAGCCTTGTTGTACCTAGTCCTCTGTTGACATGCAGGATCATGTTTTGAATGTCATACGTACCTTCTGTATACTTTTCGGCATATGGCGGAGTGACTAATGCCCCTGCTAAAGGAATCTGGATTTGTCCCCCATGACTGTGACCACTTAGCTGCAGCTGAACATTATAGTTAACAGCTGTATCAGCTAGATCAGGTGCATGAGATAAAAGAATAGTATACCCATTAGCTGGAATTCCCGACAGCGCACTTTTAAAGTCTGGCCTGCCAAGCATAGCGTCGTCAATGCCAGCTAAATAAATAGCTTCACCACTCAAAAGTGAAAGTTTAGAATGAGCATTTTGAAGTACTTTAAAATCGGACTTCTCCATAATATTACGATAAATTTCAGAACCATTTCCACCATGGTCATGGTTTCCAAATATACAATATTTACCGGAAGGTGTTTTGATTTTCTTTAAATAAGAAATGATTTCTTCAGGCATAGGATATTCGTTCGGCTGATCCATTAGGTCGCCGCTGAATATGATAACATCTGGATTAAGCTTTTCCATTTTGGTAATGACAGAGATCAAATCTTTAATCTGAAACTGAAATCCAAGATGTGTATCACTAAATTGAACGATTTTAAAACCATTAAAGCCTTCAGGAATTAATTTGTGCTTGATCGTTATTCGTTTGATATCGATCCAGCCAGGCTCGATATCATGGGCGTAATAATGGCCTCCCATACCTATTCCTGTAATGCTTAGTAAAGTTCCTGCAGATTTTTTTAAAAAAGATCTTCTCGACATATTTTTTTTCACTATTAATCAACCTATTCTGTAAAAATATTACTACCTCATACTAACAAAGAATAATCATAAAAAGAAGAATATGTTGTTTTTTTATTGCATTTTAATCAAAGTATAAGCTTTTTGTAAACCGCAAATAAAGCAATCACCATCACTTGTGCGATATTGAACATCTTTACGGGGGTACTTTATGACTACGCAGTCAATGTTTTTACCGATTATCATCCTGTTATGTGTCTTTTCTCTATTTATCTATGGAAAATTCCGTGCAGATATAGTTGCACTTGCTGCTATGTTGCTGCTAGGAATAATCGGCATATTAGAACCAATGGAACTATTAGCTGGATTTTCTAATCCAATCACGATTATTCTTGCCAGTTTGTACATAGTGGGAGCTGGTATATTTAATACTGGACTCGTTGAGAAAATTTTTCATCCGCTCTTGAAATGGAGTGGAGGCAGTGAGCGGAGATTAATGGTCGTTATTATGCTTTCAGCCGGGTTCTTAGGAGGTTTCTTAAGCAGTACGGGGATTGTTGCAATCATGCTCCCTATTGTTATGAGTACAGCCCTCAAGCAGCGGAGAAGTCCTTCAAAGTTTTTAATTCCTTTAGCTTTTGCAAGTGGATTAGGAGGACTGCTGACAGTAGTGGGTACACCATCTAACTTAATCATAAATGATGTGCTGAAAAAAAATAATTATGAACCGTTAGCCTTTTTTTCATTGACACCAATTGGTCTTATTACGCTCCTAGCGGCTCTTTTATTAATTCTGTTTATGGGTGAAAAGCTGCTGCCTCATCAGCATTTGGCTGCCAAGAGCAGCGGGAAAGATCTGTCAGCTGGTGAATTAGCGGGGATGTATAAGGTATATGATAGACTTCACTATCTCCAAATACCCAAACACTCTGATTTAGTAGGTGAAAGGCTTTCTGATTTGGTACTGCCTATTAATTATGAGATTACTGTAATTGAAATAAAACGAAAATCCAAAGATAAGCAGCTGGGTCTGCTCTCTAAAAACCAAAATTTGTCGGCAAAAGCAGACGAAGTATTTCATCCAGACGATGTAATCTTAGTGTTTGGTGAAGCAGAAGCAGTAACTCGTCTGACAGTTGATTATGAATTAGAAACACGGCCTTTTAATCAGGAAGAAGTAAAAAAACATCTGGCTAACAGTAAATTTGGGATGACAGAAATTTTAATTATGCCTCATTCTGATTATGAAAATCAGACTTTACGAGATATTCATTTTCGGGAAAAATATCAATGCAGTGTACTAGCTATTAATCGTAAAGGTGAATATATTCAAGCGGATCTTGGTACCGAAATATTAAAACCAGGGGATGCACTTCTCATTCATGGTGAATGGGTGAATATTGAAATGATCTCGGCTGACCTGCAAGATATTATTGTTCTCGGCAGTGCAACAGAAGAAAGTGATTATGTTCAGGAAGCGAAAGCACCGATCGCTGCCTCTATCGTGATACTTATGATTCTTCTGCTTGCCTTTAACATCATTCCTCAGGTTTATACTGTTTTAATGGCAGGATTTCTTATGGTGTTCACTGGCTGTGTTCGGTCGGTGGAAGAAG
>NZ_JAZVJO010000258.1:0-2916 GCF_059453735.1 Peribacillus sp.
TCGCAGCACCACCACACATTGTCCTCCCGGGAAAGTCGTACATTGTTCAGAATGTACTATGATCGTCTCGCCAAGGATATCGGATAACATCGGGGCGATTAGCTTTTCACACTCTCCCCTTCCCTGACAGTCCGGGATACTCATCTCTATATCCACGCCGCCTTGTTCAAGACTATAAATATCAATATTGCCAATTTGTAATCCGAAGTTATCCAACGCCTCGAGAATGACCTCTTCCTGTTGGTGATGATTCTGCCGCTCTCGTCTTATTTCTTTTGCGAAATCCTCCATTACAGCAGAAACTCCTCTTAACTGGTCAGCAACCAACTTCCTGCTTTCATGAACCTGACGTTTTAAGCGTTGATTAGCTTGAAAGAAATTTAACTCTTGAGAAATAGCAGCGATCACTTGCGGACTGCGTGTACAATATTTCCCCCATTCCTTAGTGGTATGCGAAGATAACTGACTGTCATTGTCATTTAATTCATGCATAATTTCCTGCATGCTGTCATAAGTTGTATGAAAATTGCTTGTCCAGCACTGTTCTTTTTTAAAACACATTTGACAGGTTTTTTCGGTAACATTGCTCAGGAAATAATCGAGTTCTTTTTCATCCTCCTCCGCTTTACTGCTTTCATCTATATGTGAAAAGCTCTCAGAAAGAGCTCCGAATACATGTGAAAACTGCGAAACCCGCTGTGCAGTTACATCTCTGACTTTCCTCATATATTGCTGCTGCTCATTGGTATGCTCAGTCGTTCCTGGAATATGCTTAGCAATCCTCCCTAATAATGCGGTTGGTGTTAGTGCAAATAAAAGGATCGCTACAAAGGATTCATACACCGTAATCATAATATTATTGGTGCCCTCTCCATATAGACCCATTAATAACGTTGCAATAAGTAAACCAATCGAAACTCCAATCTTTTTCCCCTCTTTTAATAAGCCGCCCAATAACCCTGAGAAAGCCAATAGGCTCATTTGGTACATACTAGTGACACTTGCTAAACTGAAAATCAACCCAGTAACCACCCCAACGGTTGAACCGATCGCTGCTCCTCCCGCTAATCCAAAGAGTAAAACTAGATAACGAGACAGTATATGCTCGATTGATAACCCATACGCTACCCAACCAATCGTACCTGTCATGACGGATGCTAAAAGAATAATCACACTGACAATTTCCTCCGTTTTAAGCGCTTGAGTCTTAATTCGAACTGTCATTAAGGGAATACACTGAATAAAGATCAGCGTGAGGATTAAGGCAAGACCAGCTTCTACCGCAATCATCATGCCACTGTATATATTTACACTGCGAAACATAATGTATTGTCTAGCTAGATCTGCGAGACCAAGAGACAACAACACATAAACTGCCATTGTTTTAAATTGAGACTCAATAGCAGGAGTCTTGATTTTATTTAAAAGTAATAAGATAAAGGCGGCAGCAAATAATGTTACCCCACTAACAATGGAATTTGTAAAAGCTCCAACCAAAAGACCCAGCAATGCCAATGGCGCATGTTCACGACGCATAAGGAACACAGCTGCGAAAAAAGGTAAACCAAACGGAGACAGCTGTGACAGGATTAACGCTCTTCCTAACAGAAACCCAATCAATGCCAAAAACAATCCTCGTTTAAAAAAGATATCCTCCAGTTTCATCTGTATGGCAGGGATCCAATTAACGCCGGCAGCTCGTCCCCCCTGAAGACGAGCATTGACAATCGGTTCGACTAAATTCCTTTCAACTCTGGCCATCTATGGAACACTCCCATCTTTTTTGTAGTCCATGCTCATCATTATAGAGAGAACCCAATTAAGAATTTGTCAGAATTTTATAATCTTTATAAAAAATGTTCGACGTGTTTCATGGCAAACATTCATATCTATACAGAATTTGAACAAAACGTTTGGCGTAACTAGAAATAAAGGAGCAAGAGACCCGTTTTAAAGGGATTTTTTAGCCTATTATCGTGGTTTAAAATTAGAATAAATTACCTCTACTTAAATTCCGACAAAAATCAGGATTTTTTGTTGACATTACGACTAATTGTATGTAAGATATAACTTGTGCTTCAAGCATATGGCGGCGTAGCTCAGCTGGCTAGAGCGTACGGTTCATACCCGTGAGGTCGGGGGTTCGATCCCCTCTGCCGCTATTTTTCTTGGCCCCTTGGTCAAGCGGTTAAGACACCGCCCTTTCACGGCGGTAACACGGGTTCGAATCCCGTAGGGGTCATAACATGAAAAGCGGAAGCAGCCGTTTAGCTCACGAAGGAAATAGGGGGAGGACCAAAAGGCGTTGTTTGCCTTTTGAGGACTCTCGTCTTTTCCACAGTGAGCTGGGTGCTGCAGCTAGACATATGAAAAGCGAAGGCGTCTTGGTCAGATCCCGAAGCAAATAGGGATTGAACCTAAAGGCGCTTTTTGCCTTTTAGGGGCAATCATCTTTTGCACAGGGATCTAGACGCTGCAGCTAGACAATCTGAAAAGCGAAAGCGTCTTGGTTAGATTCCAAGACGCTTTTTTTGTTTCCTTTCAAAAAGAAGATCTTCTCACCAATGGACGAGACCTTCTTTTTATTTTGTTTCAGGTATATTGGGTTATATTAACTATTTTGTTGTAAAAATGGCTCATAAATGTGATTTATCTCGTCCTAGAGGGCTATAATCCAGTCTTCAGCTAATAAAATACCCATTGGGGTATATTTTTTTTCCAAAATAAAAAGCAAGCACATTCACTGGGCCTGCATTACATATACGAGAGGTTTTTAGCCATTTTCAGCAGCAAGCTAGCCGCGTCTTCCTCCTCTGCCACCGCGCTTTGTTTCGGTGCTTCGTTTGAGAGAAGTTAAGCGGTCTTCACTATCCTTCAGAAATCGAGTCATTTTCTGCTCGAAGTTTTCTTTTGGCT
>NZ_JAZVJO010000259.1:0-3513 GCF_059453735.1 Peribacillus sp.
AATTATAATACAATCGGCTATTTCCACGAAGAAATGAAGGAATTTTTTCTCCAATCGATTTTAAGCCGTCAGGATAGTCTCTATTCTAATATATTGATTGCGTGACTTATTCCCCTAGAAACAAAAAACAAGCCCCTTAAAACGGATTTTAAGGAGACGGATTTTGGAAAACTATTAATTGAATTTCTTTATAACTTTGAATCTTTAATAAATTCATCTACTGTCAGAAATGTTTTATTTTTTTCTAATAAAAAACCTAGTTGGGTAACATGGGGGAGGTTTAAACCCGCTTGCACTAAAACTTCTTTATTTAAAAAGATTTCGCGGGTAGTACCATCTAGCAATACTTTTCCTTCAGCAAGTACAATCGTACGTTCAAATGATTCAGCAACAAAATCCATATCATGGATAATCGTAATGACCCACTTTCCCTTTTTCTGAAGGTCATTCATGACCCGTTTGATTGTTTCTTTTCCAGCGTGATCCTGCGCTATGGTCGGCTCATCAAAAATAACAATATCTGTATTCATCGCAACGATCGACGCGATACTGATTAACTTTCGTTCGGATAAACTAAGATCATAGGGATGATCGTCTTTTTTATCTTCCATTCCGACCATTAGTAACGCATGCATACTATTAGGTATTGCTTCTTCCTTTGAGTGCCCAACATTCAGCGGCCCGAACATCACTTCGTCCAATACCGTACTTTTAAAGATCTGGTCATTCGGATTCTGAAAGACAAGCCCGATTTGGCCAGCTAGTTTAGCAACCGAAACATCTTTTGTGTTCTGGTTATTAATCAATATTTCCCCTGAAACCGGCTTCAACAGTCCTTTCAACAATTTAACAAGAGTTGTTTTGCCCGCTCCATTTTGACCAATAATGGCTGTAGATCGCTGATCAAAGGTAAGCGTTATGTCGGTTAATATAGGGGCTTCTTTTTTATAATAAAAAGATAGTGAATTTACGGCAATGGATGTCATTTTGTCGACACCATCCATTCATAAGCTTCTTCGAGTGTAATTGGATAGAGCCCCGTGTCTTTATTCCTTATCCCAAGCAGTCTGCAAATTTGCGTATACACTGGGGGAGGTACACCGTAGTCTAAAAGGTCAGCACGGGAAAACACCTTTTGCGGGCTATCAAAGTCAATAATACTCCCGTTCGCCATTAACATAATCCGATCAGCATATTTGGCGATACTTTCGATTTTGTGTTCCACCATAATGACGGTCATACCATCTTTGCTAAGAGCATTGATAGCACGGAAAACGTCCTCTGTCCCTTGTGGATCCAACTGTGACGTAGGTTCATCAAGGATGATTACTTCAGGTCTCATCGTAATAATACTTGCAATAGCCATCCGCTGCATCTGTCCGCCCGATAATTCAAATGGGTTCTGATTTCTACATTCATAGATATCAAGCAGCTTTAAAGCCTGATCAATTCGTACTCTCATTTCTTTCTGTGGAATGCCAAGATTCTCTAAACCAAATGCAATCTCTTCATAGACCGTTAGTTTAGCTCCAGTAATTTGAGTGAACGGATCTTGAAACACAATCCCTACTTTTTCACTGATTGTATTTACATCGGATTCCTGCACATTTATCCCATTGATTTCGACAATGCCGCCATAGGCTCCTTTATGAAAGTGTGGAACTAAACCAATTAATGCCTGGCAAAGCGTTGATTTACCAGCACGATTCTGTCCAACAATTCCAATAAATTCACCTTTATTAATAACAAACGAAAGATCTACTAAAGTCAGCTCCTTCTTTAATGGGTAACGATAGTTTAAATGACGAACGTTGATGATACTCATAGGAAAACCCTCCACCCTATTGCCCCAGCAAGCATAACCATCATAATAATCTGTAGAGGAAAACCGACTTTCGAAAAGGTTGGCTCAATTAAAAAACTTTTTTTTGCCGTGGAATTAAAGCCGCGTACTTCAAGTGCCATTGAACGCTCGCGGGTACTAACAAGAGCATTCATAATGACTGGTCCAAGCAAAGGGAAAAACGCTTTAATTCTTGTACTTAATTTCCCTTCTGTTTCGATTCCCCGCGACCGTTGAGCATCCGAAATAGTAGCCATAGTTGAACGCATTTCAGGGATGATTTGCATAACCGAGTTAAGTACATAGCCTATTTTAGCTGGTAATCCTTTTTTCATGAGACTCTGGATTAAATCAGATGGCTTCGTAGTCAGCACGAGTATACAAACCGAGCAAAGCAGGGTGGTAACCCTCAGAATAATTTGGACAGCAACAAGCAAGCCTTCTTCATAAAATCGTATAAAACCAACAGAAAAGAACAGCGTTTCATTTGTTGGTGAATATAATCCCTGAATCACCACAATAGATAGCAGCAGTACAAAGCTGAGTCCCAAAATGGGCAGAGCTTGTTTAAACACTTTTCCTATTAATAGCAGCAATAGACAAAACATCAGGATACCGACAGACCAATAAATGTTTTGGAGAATCAAAGGCAAACTTAATGAAAAAAGAATGAAGACCAACTTCGTAATTGGATCAATAGTATGTACCAGTGACATGCGATCTTGATACAAGCTTAATGCTTTTATAACCAAACACCTGCTTTCTTACAGCTGTTCTACACGGTTTTTCTCATTTTTAAACAGTTGATCAAGACTGTTTGGCAGCCCTTTGTAAAGTAAAAATGAAATCACAACCACCGCTATTTTATCAGGTATATCCACCACTAATTCATCAAGAGCGGATGCCAGCCAAAGCGGGAAATCATTCGCAATCAATGTGGCAAATAGTGCATCCCCCCATATGTTCCCTGTCTGTCCTCCCCAATAGACAATATTAATGGGTGTAGATATGACGGTAGCCACTAGGCTAATGACAAGCCCCATTACAACAGCCATCCCTATATTCCGAATATATCCCTTATAAGCCATAACGCCAGCAGCAATCCCGATCCCAACGCTTGTTAACGCGTACACAAATGAGACAGGATCTAAAGTCAGCCCGTAAATAATATTATTAATTAACCCACAAAGTGCTCCAACGATTGGTCCAGCCAGCATCGCTGCTAAGATTGTTCCAATGGAATCAAGCCACAGAGGCAGTTTGAGAAGTCCTGCAAATAACTTTCCTATATAATTAATACCGACTGCAGCCGGTATCAAAACTATAGAAGCCGTTGATAATTTAAAGCTCCACATATTTGTTTTTGACATAACAAGTCCCTCCATTCATTTTTGTAATAGTAAGATTATCTTGTTTACCATAATACGATTATGTAACTTAATTTAAGAGAATTTTTTCGTTTTTTATCCCTCCGTTGCTTTAATAATCAATTTACTGATAACTTTACTTCTGTCTTGTCACCTATGCTTTTATTACTATATCAAATTTATTCATAATAATCTTTATATTTTATAAATTTATTTAACTATCGATCTAGTGCGGAGTTATTATCGTTTCTTGGTACAGATTCTATATGAAGTAAAGAGCTTTAAGATGCATAACTTGAGGAC
>NZ_JAZVJO010000260.1:0-16407 GCF_059453735.1 Peribacillus sp.
TTCCTCAAATATTCCAAAGCTTCCTCTACATGGCCTAGGACTTTCACCTTTCGCCATTCCTTTACGAGGTTTCCTTCTTTATTAATTAAAAATGTTGATCGCTCTATTCCCATATATTCCTTACCAAAATTCTTCTTTAATTTCCATACATCATATTGTTCAGCCGCTTCATGATCTTCGTCTGCAAGTAATAAAAACGGCAGGCCATGCTTTTCAATGAATTTCTCATGCCGGGAAATAGGATCCGGGCTGATACCTAAGATCACAGCATTTAATTCTTCAAACTTTTCATGCTGATCACGAAAATCACATGCTTCCGTTGTACATCCTGGTGTCATATCCTTTGGATAAAAATAGAGAATAATATTTTTCCCTTTAAAATCGGTTAACGATACTTCTTGTCCATTAGTAGCGTGCAAAGTAAATTTAGGAGCTTTCTCTCCAATTTGTAAACTCATCATACATCCTCCTCTTTCTTATAGATAAAGATTACCGAATCCAATGGTGAAAAACAACTATCAATGGTCCTTTCGGTTCTTCTCCTCGTAATCAATTACCGTACGAATCACAAATGCGACAGGAAGTGTATATCCAATAAAAGCCTGAATGGTTGCAATCATTCTTCCTATTCCAATAGGGCTGATATCGCCATAACCTACAGAAAACATGGTCATCGCACTGAAATAAAAGGATGTTTCCATCTGTTGAAAGAAATCACCTGTCACACGATTACCTCCATCTAGAATCACCATATGATTTCTCAATTCAAATAATAAATAAATCATTGCAAAGCCAATTAAGATAGTTGTATATAGATTTGTAGCCCATGCAAAGGTTTCTAGTGATAACCTTTTTTTATATGTGGAAGATAAAAATAATGTACGGACGCTCATAATCATACAAAGAATAATAGCAATCATTAATAAATAAAAAATCATTTCCTTTCCTCTTTTCCCGTTTTGCCCTATACCTTATGTCTACTACCTCTTCATTCTTTATATGAAAGAAAAAATTTCAGCCGTTATTTTTCTCCAATACGACATAAATCATTTCATGCTATCATCACTTAATTTTCTTCATATGGAAAAAGAAAATAATATCGTGAAGCGAATGAACGATACAGACTGCGTCATATTTAAAACAAAACAGGTTTAAGCTAGTTTTCTAGCAGGAGCCTGTTTTGTTTGTTCTCTAGATGCTATCATCTCACCTTACTTTACAGTAAAATTGGTATACTTACCCGTGATCGATTTATTTCTGAAAAAGAGAAAGGAGATTCAGAGAATGGAAAATTCCAAATCAATTAAGCAGATACTGCTCTCACAAATTGAAGTGATCGCTATGAATGAAGGATTCGACTTTTTATATGAAGTAGATGATGAAAACGAAGTGTTAGGCCAAATCCTTGAAAGAGATGATGCTGGCTCCATTATGGACACGCCCTTAAGCTTTCAACTTTCTATTAATGAAGAAAGAGGAAATGGCACCATTATTTATTATCAACCTGAAGGAGAAGTCGCCCGAAAAAAATTCGATCTAGAAAGTACAGAAACAATTATTACCCTCTTAGGGTATGTCCAGACTGCATTACTAACTTTTAAAAAGAACAAGTAGCTGATACTATCCCGAGATAAAAGATAGGAATAATGCTATGATAATAGAGTCAATTTTTAGTTTGGGAGGCAATATTAAATGAAATTCACAAAATCTGAAGAGCTACATAAAGAAGCACTAAAACATATAGTTGGTGGGGTTAATAGTCCTTCACGGTCATATAAAGCAGTTGGCGGAGGGTCACCTGTCGCTATGGAACGCGGAGAAGGAGCTTATTTCTGGGATGTCGACGGCAATAAATATATAGATTATCTTGCAGCATATGGTCCTATTATCACAGGTCATGCTCATCCTCATATCACCGAAGCCATTACCAAGGCTGCTCAAACAGGAGTCCTATACGGTACACCAACTAAGCATGAAGTGAAATTTGCTAAAATGCTCAAGGAAGCTATGCCAAATATGGATAAAGTTCGATTTACCAATTCGGGGACTGAATCGGTTATGACCACTATCCGAGTTGCTCGTGCATATACTGGCCGCGATAAGGTCCTTAAATTTGCAGGCTGTTATCACGGTCATTCAGATCTTGTATTAGTAGCTGCAGGATCTGGTCCCGCTACACTTGGAACTCCGGATTCTGCTGGGGTTCCAAAAAGCATAGCTCAAGAAGTGATAACCGTTCCCTTCAATGACATCGAGCCCTTTAAGGAAGCTCTCGCTAAGTGGGGAAATGAAATTGCCGGCGTTTTAGTTGAACCGATTGTTGGGAACTTTGGAATCGTCGAACCACTCCCAGGGTTCCTAGAAGAAGTGATTGAACTGTCACATGAAGCAGGTGCTCTTGTCATTTTTGATGAAGTGATTACCGCTTTCCGCTTCATGTACGGTGGTGCACAAGATTTATTAAATCTTAAACCTGATTTAACCGCGCTCGGCAAAATTATCGGCGGAGGTCTTCCTATCGGTGCCTACGGTGGTAAAAAAGAAATTATGGAAACAGTGGCTCCCCTTGGACCTGCTTATCAAGCTGGGACTATGGCCGGTAACCCCGCTTCCATCCTTTCTGGAATAGCTTGTTTAGAAGTTCTTCAACAAGAAGGCCTCTATGAGAACCTTGACCGCCTTGGAGCAATTCTCGAAGAAGGTATCCTGAATTCTGCTAAAGCACACGATATACCGATTACCATTAACCGACTTAAAGGCGCGTTGACTGTGTATTTTACAACAGAAACCGTTATTAATTACGAGCAAGCAGAAAATACCGATGGTGAACTGTTCGCGAAATTCTTCAAGCTGATGTTGAATGAAGGAATCAATTTAGCTCCGTCGAAATACGAAGCGTGGTTCCTAACCATTTCCCATACAGATGAAGATGTTGAACAAACACTTAATGCTGTTGACCGGTCTTTCCAAGCGCTTTCTAATCAACTGAAAAACGCATAAAAATACATTATATATTCATTCCCAGAAGAGATATTCTTCTGGGGTTTTTTATTATTTCTTATTAATTACCTCTTAATATCACCTATTTATCACTCACCTTCCCTCTCTAAAATGCTGTATATTCAAATTGATTTCTGAATATTTAAATGATATCATGATAGTACTATTCTCATTTTTTGTAAATAATCCCTAGATCAACCGCTGACACCACTAATTATTTTTTGATGTTATAAACGTACTCTATTTTAGAACTTGTTACGTCACTTAGGAGGTGAAAGGCAGCAATAAGGATCCATCCTTATAAAACGCCGAATACTATGAGCCAACCATGGAGTCCAAACCAATTTAAAGAGTTTTACCGTGAAGAGCATGATGCCTGCGGAATTATTGCGAGTATTGAAAAAAAGAAAATACCTTCGAATAAAAATATCTTTACTTGTATTGATGCATTAGTGAAAATGAACCATCGTACTGGCTTCATCAATGGTGAGGGTGATGGGGCTGGAATCCATATGGACATTCCTAAGACACTTTGGAAGAAAAAACTCAAAGATCATCAAATAGACAACAGCTCTGTAGACACCGACGGCTTTATAGTTGGTCATTTTTTTCTTAGCAGAAAAGTAACTGTATCAGATGTATTTATAGAAATTCGGACGAAATTACAAGAAAAAGGCCTGACCATCCTATTTGAAAGTGACCAATCTTATCATTCAAGCGCTCTCGGACCCATCGCAATTCAAGAAGACCCAATATTCTGGCAAATTTGTTGTACATCTGAATTATCACAGCAAGAATTGACCAATGCCCTTTTTGAATTAACGACTTCCATTGAAAGTAATTATGTCCACGTTGCTTCATTAAGTCAATTTCATGTGGTGTATAAAGTTATGGGAGCCGCTGATATCCTGCCAAATTATTTCACTGACCTGGCAGATCCTCTAGCTGCCTCTACCATGACGCTTGGCCACAACCGTTACTCTACTAATACGCTCTCTAGCTTTTTCCGTGTTCAGCCATTTAGTATCATAGGTCATAATGGTGAAATTAACACGATTGCTAAACTGCGTGATGAAGCGAAGATGATTGGAGTCCCTATCGCTAAGGAAGGCAGTGACTCTCAAGATTTAAATCGGACCATTGAAACATTTATTTGTCGTCATGGGTATTCATTATTTGAAGCAATCGACGTCATCTTCCCTCCAATCATTAATGAAATAAAGGTTTACGAGGAACATCTTCAGGACCTTTATACTTATCTAAGAGAAGCCTGGGGCCATTTTGCTCAAGGACCAGCCGGTATCATTTCCCGCTTTGGCGATGAAGCTGTATTTTCTGTCGATTCACTCGGCCTGCGCCCACTTTGGAACATAGAAACGGAAACTTCATATCTCTTTTCTTCTGAACCTGGAATTATTTCAAACTCTGAATACACTGGTGAGCCAAAACCCATTGGTCCTGGTGAAAAAATCGGTTTGAAATGGGCAGGAGATACGATCAAGGTTTTTGATTACAAAAAATATCAAGAAGAAGTTTATACTCGTTTCTCAAGTAGACTCCAGCTGGAATCTGACCGTTTCCGTTTACAGCCTCAAGCATTCAAAGATATAGGAAATGCAATGTCATCAGATCCCCTCCATAATGGACAATATAAAGCATTTGGCTGGGAAAGGGACCATATTCAATTTGTTGAACAAATGGCTGAAAAAGGGGCAGAGCCTATTCGCTCATAAGGTCATGATGCTCCTCTTGCTGCCTTAAACCCACAGCGAAAAAATATTGCTGATTACATTAAGGAAAGTGTTGCAGTCGTAACCAATCCAGCCATTGACCGTGATCGGGAAACAGAGCATTTTTCGACAAGAACAATTATTGGTAAACGCCCAGCTTTATTTGAAGCTGAAGATGCAAGAAACGTACTCGAGCTATTAAGTCCCGTTTTAATTGAAGGGAAAATTGGATTAGACTGCACAGCCGAACTTACACAGCCGAGTTATGAACAATTGGTGGAGCATTACGTTGATCAACAGCTTGCTCATGTCCTGCCTGTAGTATTTACTGAGGAAGAAACAATTCCCGAAGCACTAAATAGGATAACAGACGAAGCGATTCAAGCGGTCGACAATGGAAAAACACTGCTGATTTTAGATGATGCACAAGCCCATCAAAATGGGAACCTATGGCTGGATCCACATCTTATTACATCCGCTGTCGATCTTGCTTTGGTTCATTCTGAAAAACGCCGGAATTGTTCCCTTCTTCTTCGATCTGCATCCATCCGGACTTTACATGATTTAATTATTGCCTATGGACTTGGGGCAAATTTAATTAGCCCCTACTATATGTTCCGATCTTTATCAAATGAAACACTTGTACCAACCATTAACCTCTACAGGGCATTGTCAAAAGGACTTGAAAAAGTCATATCCACAATCGGTATTCATGAGCTACGAGGCTATGGACGCTTATTTTCCAGCATCGGCCTGCACGAGGAAGTGGCCAGTCATTTAAATATCATTAATTTCTTTGGTTCAGACAACCTCAAGCATAATTTTGCTGCCATGAAGGATGACTCAATACAACGTGCAGTAGATTATGAGAATGATAAAGAACGAGTTGGCAAAACCTTTCATCTCTTCCCAAGAATTTGGAAGGCAATCGGTGAAGTGGCTTCTACTGGTGATTACTCGGCCTACCGTGAAAAAATTAGTGAACAGGAAGAAAGTAATCCAACGACAATTAGGCATCTGACTTCTTTAAAACTTGCTGAAACACCGCTCAATCCTGACGACGTAGATATTTCAATTGGTAACCACGATCTTCCATTTGTCATAGCATCGATGTCATTTGGTTCCCAAAATGAAATTGCCTTTAGATCCTATGCGGAAGCAGCTGAACGTCTGAATATGGTGAGCATGAATGGTGAGGGCGGCGAAATTAAAGATATGCTTGGGAAATACCCGCGTACCCGCGGCCAGCAGATTGCATCAGGCAGATTTGGTGTGAATGCTGAACTATTAAACTCTTCAAATTTACTCGAAATTAAAATAGGCCAAGGCGCTAAACCAGGAGAAGGCGGCCATTTGCCTGGCTCAAAAGTAACAGCCAAAATTGCTGAAGCTAGAAACGCAACAATCGGTTCTGATTTAATTTCACCGTCTAATAATCATGATATCTATTCTATTGAAGATTTAGCCCAAATGATTCATGAATTGAAAACCGGCAATGATCAAGCAAGAGTTGCCGTTAAAGTTCCGGTCGTGCCGAATATTGGTACGATTGCAGTTGGAATTGCTAAAGCTGGTGCCGACATTATTACCCTTTCCGGCTTTGATGGCGGTACAGGAGCGGCACGGATTCACGCATTGCAGCATGTAGGTCTTCCGGTTGAAATTGGTGTGAAGGCTGCCCATAACGCTTTACTAGAAGCTGGCATTCGGCAAAATATCGAAATCTGGGCAGACGGAGGATTAAAAAGCTCACTTGATGTATTAAAGGTTATGCTGTTGGGTGCGAATCGCGTAGGGTTTGGAACGTTGTCCATGATTGCTGTGGGCTGTACAACATGCAGAGGCTGCCATCTTGATACATGTCATGTCGGGATTGCTACCCAAATTGAAACAGAGGCACAAGCAAAAGAACACGGACTTCGCCGTTTTGTCCCGCGTAAATATGATTTAGCTGTTCAAGGGCTGACCAATCTCTTCACTGCTTTTGGAAGAGAACTTCAAGTATTAACAGCAGCTCTAGGGGTAAAGAATCTCCAAGATATTGTTGGACGATCAGACTTACTTGAGCAGTCCATTGCTAAAGAACAAATGGACCTGACATTCTTATTGAAAACGCTGGACATCAGTCAATTTGGACATCGAGATACCAACGCTCTAGTAAATGCAGGGGCCATGCAGGCTGCCGTCGGAGCAGAGTATTTAGATTCCCATGTTGCGGAGCTGAATCAATCTCGAGAATACAACTCAGTTACCTCGGAACAGCGGGTACTCGGAAGCCGTGTAGCTTGCTATCGTGTCCGAGGACGTCTAGACGGTTCTTATAAACTACTCAAACCCGTAAAGCTGTCCTATAAAAATGGCTCCATTCCTGGAAATGGCCTTGGTGCTTATAATACTGAGGGGATTGATATTACGGTAAACGGCGGCGCACAGGATGGAATTGGAAAAACCTCTATCGGAGGAAATATCCTTATTTTTAAATCTCCAGGTAAGGACGGTTTATTCTATAATGGCTCAGTCGGTAAAGGGTTTGGCTATGGTGCGCAACATGGTTTACTCGTAGCCCAAGGCGATGCAGATGCACGTGCTGGTATCCGCCTTTCCGGAGCTGATATAATCATTGGCGGACAGCTAAAACGCCCAATTGATGTCATTGAACACGGAAATCTAGCTGTACATGCCAATATTAAAGGTTTTGCATTCGAATATATGACCAATGGGCGAGGACTTGTCCTTGGTGATCCAGGTCCTTGGATTTGTGCGGGTATGACCGGCGGAGTTGTTTACTTAAGACAACAGCCCGATTCAGGCCTCACTCCTGCCGCTATTCAAAGAAGAATCGCAAATGGGGCTAATGTATCCATTGAGCCCTTATCAACAACCGGTCAAAAGGATATTACAGAATTATTAGGGAAATATGTGCAATTACTCAAGGAACAAGGGCAAGCAGAAGAAGCTGTCTCACTCGAAGGATTATTGCAAGATCCAGCCCATCATTTTCTTCAAATCGTACCCGTAAAAGAACAAGCAGATCCATCTGTTTCTACAGAATAAATAGTAATGAGCCGGTAAACTCGAGTAGAGTAACCGGCTCTCACTGTTTTTTGAGTTATAAAGGGAAGTTTTCCTTGTAACTACTATTCAAATGTTTTATATTCTAATTTGTTTACTATTATCAGAAATAGTGTAAAGTACAGAGTATATCTGTAATATGACCCTAAATTCTGTAAAGACGAATAACCATTTACGAAAGGAATTATACATTTTATGAAGCTTGGTGCCCGCATCATTAAAACGGGAGTAGCAATTGTTTTAGCTCTTTACTTAGCAGAGCTGCTAAACCTTCCTTCTCCGGCTTTTGCAGGAATTGCAGCGATCTTTGCAATCCAGCCGACGATACTTCGTTCGTATCACACGATGATTGAGCAGATTCAAGGAAATATCATCGGTGCCTTAGTAGCTGTTATATTTGTCTTACTATTCGGTAACGATATTTTCATAATTGGATTAGCGGTTATTATCGTCATTACGATTAACCTTCGATTAAAAATGGATAAAACCATTGTACTCTCGATTGTTACTGTTATTGCCATTATGGAAAGCCAGCAAGGTGCTTTTCTCACCTTTGCATTTATACGATTTTCATCTGTTATGCTGGGAATCTTATCTTCATTTTTAGTCAACTTAATTTTCATACCGCCTAAATATGAAGCAAAGCTTTACACACAGCTTTCTGATGTATCGGAAGATATTATTAAATGGATTCGGATCAGCAGCCGTCATGCCTCTGAACATACACTGTTAAAGAAAGATATCAGCCGAATTAAAGATGAATTATTAAGGCTAGAACAAATCTATTCGATGTACAAGGAAGAACGCAGCTACCTTAAAAAGCACATCCAGCCTAAATCACGTAAATTTGTTGTCTATCGGCAAATGATTGTCACAACTAAGAAAGCCTTTGAAACGCTTAAAAGAATCCATAAATTTGAGAACGAAGTAAGTCTCATGCCGGAGGAATTCCAGAGTCAGCTTCAGCATCATGTTGATCGTCTTATTCATAAACATGAGCAGCTTCTTTTAAAGCATATTGGTAAGATCAAAACAACTACTAGCTTTGAAGAATGGAATGGGGATTGTTTTAGCCGTCATGAATTATTAATGGTCTTCTTTGAACAGCAGCAAAAATTAGATCGGGAACACAGGGATATGTTTGCACGAACCGTCCCATTAATTTCTGCCATAAATGAATACGACGAACAGCTTGAACATTTAGAAAAACTGATTCAGAGCTTTCAATCGTTTCATAAACAAGAAAACCATATTAGAGTTGAAAACGAAGAATAATAGGAAAAGGCAGCTCCTGAATACAGGGAGCTGCCTTTTTCATTAATTATCAAGCTGTTGTACCTGATACAATCGGTAATAACGACCCTTTTGATCCATCAGTTCGTTATGACTGCCAATTTCGGCGATTTCTCCGTTATCAATTAATACTATTCTATCTGCATGTGTAATCGTTGATAGCCGATGAGCCACAATGAAAGTCGTTCGATCTTTAGCTAATATTTCAAGCGCCTCTTGAATTGAATGTTCACTTTCAAGATCTAGAGCCGATGTAGCTTCATCCATGACGAGTATAGGCGGATTTTTCAAAAATACGCGAGCAATAGCCACCCGTTGCTTTTGGCCACCAGAAAGTTTCACACCACGTTCTCCTACTTTTGTCTCGTAGCCATCTGTCAGGTTCATGATAAAATCATGAGCATTTGCCGCTTTAGCAGCAGCGATCACTTCTTTTTCTGTAGCATCAGGTTTCCCCATTAAGATATTAGCTCTTACTGAGTCACTGAAAAGAATGTTATCCTGCATGACCATTCCGATTTTATCCCGAAGGCTTCGTACTTTAAAGGAACGGATATCCTGACCGTCTAATAGAATTCTTCCCTTCGTAACATCGTAAAATCTGGGCAGTAAACTAATCAAGGACGACTTACCTCCGCCGCTCATACCTACTAAAGCGATTGTCTCTCCTTGTTTAACCTCCAGTGAAATGTCTTTTAAAACAGGCATCTCATCTGTATCGTATGAGAATACAACATGATCAAATGTTATTTTACCCTCTACATGCTTCAATTCAGTTGCATTAGGCTCATCATCAATATCATATTTTTCATCAATAAATTCAAAAACCCTATCCATTGATGCAAGTGTTTGTGTCATTGTCGTTGATGAGTTTACCAGCCTGCGCAATGGATTATACAACCGATCAATAAAGCCAATAAAGGCAACCATCGTTCCTAGGGTCATGTCTCCCTGAATAACTTGGTAACCAGCGAAGCCGATCACGACAAGTGGAGCGACATCAGTGATTGTATTCACAACAGCAAAGGACTTTGCATTCCAGCCTGTATGCTGCATAGCTTTATCAAGAAAATTCTTATTTTGTTTTGAAAATACCTCCAGCTCATGATCCTCAATGGCAAAACTTTTAATAACAGGCATCCCTTGCACACGTTCTTGTAAATGACTTTGCAAATCTGCCAGCGCCTGTGATCGTACTCTTGTATACGTTCTAAGCTTGCCAAAAAAATGCTTAATTGAAAATGCGTAAAAAGGAAGAAGAAGTAAGGATACAATGGTCAGCTTTACATCCATCGTAAACATAATAGCTACTGCAATAACAATAGTCGCGATATCCAGCCAAAGATTCATCAGACCTGTTATGACAAAGTTCTTCGTTTGTTCAACATCCGTAATCACTCGCGAAATAACTTCTCCCGCTCTGGTATTGGCATAATATTTAAAGCTTAGCTTTTGAATATGCGTAAATAGCTGATTGCGAATATCAAAAAGAATTTTCGTGCCTGTCCATTGTGCAAAGTATTGTCGATAATATTCAATTGGCGGACGAAGCACGACAAAGATAAAGAGCATAATACCCATTATCCAATATAATTTATCGATTTTCACGTTAGAAGACAACTGATCATTGCCGATAATGTCATCAACAATATACTTCGTCAGCAGCGGAATTAACAGTGGAATCGCAAATTTCAATAAACCAATCAAGATTGTTCCAGCAATCTGCCATTTATAAGGTTTCACAAATTGTAAATATCTCTTAACGCTGTCCACGATTTTCCTCCGATAATATAATTAGTTCTTAAAACATTTAAAAAACCTGTTGTGTCAGCAACAGGTATTGTTTATTTAACGATAAGTCAAAAATCTCTCATACCATGAATCGATAAATTCCGCCGAAAAAGGACCCTTTCGCTGGCGAATCATATAAATTAGATAATCTACATTATACTTTAATATTTTATCGATTGCGTCGGGGTAATTCATTTCCCTGCGATGTTTTTCATATTCATCCTCATCCAATAAATTAAACGTCATATCTGGAAACACCTTAATATCCAGGTCATAATCGATATACTTTAATGCCTCCGTGTCACACGCAAACGGAGAACTAATATTACAATAATAATACACGCCATCTTCTCTCAGCATGCCGATTACGTTAAACCAGAATTGCGAGTGGAAATAACAAATAGCAGGCTCTCTCGTGATCCATGTTCTACCATCTGATTCCGTTACCATTGTCCGATCATTGGCTGCAATAACTAGGTTTTGAGTCCCTTTTAAAACGGTGGTTTCTTCCCAAATTCGGTGGATATGACCGTTGTGTTTATAACTTTGGATTTGGATTCTTCCTCCTTCGGTGGGAATCCCCATAGTCTGCTTTCCCCTACTTTCTTTCGACATGATACAAATCAATGTCTTATTCAATATTATTTTGGGTATATATTTTTTTCCAATTTCCTATATTCCTTTATTATAGCGATTTATTAAAGAATTTAAAACTAAATAGGGTCAGACCCAAGTAAAAAAGTTCCAAAAAACTCCGAAATTCGAATAAAATCGTCAATTTCAACGCTTTCTATTCGGAATTATCTTCTCCCTTTTCTTTTGAGGCTGACCTATATCTAGTGGTGCCGACTTTTTTAGAAAGAAGGCTCCTGACTTTCTTGGTAATAACGAATGACATCTTCTGTTTGTCGTTCAAATATATGTTGAATACTCGAAAGTTCTTTTTTCATTCGCTGCACTTCTTCACCAATTGACTGGATTTGTTTAAGTTCCTGCAGAGCATATAACTGCTGTTCAATTTCTTGACATTTTTCAATCTCAGATTGCAGAAGCAAGAGTTTATCCATTGTCTTAAGCTGTTCACTAATCAACCGATCAAATTCTTCCATTCCCCGCACCTCACAAACATTTTTTTCCTCTTAGCTATGTATTCTTTTATTCATCAGAATTTCCTTTAAGAGATATTGTAGAGTGAATAGAACCTTTGTCGAAGGATGAATGGAACAGCAAAAAGGACATCCTGTAAAAGGATGCCCTTTCAACCATTCAGTTTATGATTGGCCTTTATTTGATTCAGCTTGTTGGTTTTGTTTTTTTACTTTTTGAACATCAGTCTGACTTGCAAATTCAGTGCCATATTGCCCTTGGCTTGATTGACTTGAATTTGATGCTTTTTGGTTTTGGCTTTTTACTTCCTGAGCGTTCGTTTGACTTGCAAACTCAGTACCATATTGGCCTGCATTTTGTTTTTTTACTTGTTCAATATCAGTACCTGATTTTGTTTTCTTAGCCATTTGAAATCACCTCCACGCTAGTTAAGATTGCCTGAAGTGTGAAAATATATGCTTTTTATTTTTGTTAAATATTGGTATACATTAAACCAGCAGTGAAATTCCACCATCAACAATTAATGTTTGACCGCGAATCATACTGGATTCGTCAGATAATAAGAACATTATTGTATTAACCATATCTTCCACTTCAACCATTCGCCCTGCTGGTGTTTGTAAAGCAGCTTCAGCCAGCATTTCTTCACGATTAGGGAAGGATTTTAGGGCATCCGTATCAATCACTCCACCGGACACAGCATTTACACAAATATTCATCTTCGAAAGCTCCACAGCTAAGTAACGAGTTAACGCTTCGAGTGCAGCCTTAGAAACTCCAACGGCTGTATAGTTCTCAAGATAACGAATCGATCCCAAAGAACTAATTCCAACTATTTTACCGCCGCCATTTCGTTCCATCAGCTTAGCTGCTTCTTGAGCACAAAATAAAAATGCCTTGCCGTTAATATCCATCGTCCAGTCCCAATGTGATTCTTCAAGCTCCATTAAAGGACGCTGAACTCCAGATGCCGCATTATTCACTAATACATCCAATCTTCCATACACTTCATCAATCTGTTCAAACATAGCTTTTATTTTGGCCACATCACCCACATTTGCTTTAACCACGAGCGCTTTTCTCCCAAGTGCCTCAATTTCTGCAGCCACCTCTAACGCCTTCGTTTTGCTTCGTGCATAATTGATGACTAAATCATAGCCTTCTTCTGCCAGCTTGATTGCCGTCCTTTTACCAAGCCCTTTAGAGCTTCCCGTTACTAATGCAACTTTTTGTTCCATGTTTATTCATCCTTTCGTAGTGGAAAACCAAGTATAAAGAATCGATTATTGTAAAAAATAAGAAAAAAGAAATGGAGTGGTACGTATGTATGTAGGACGTGATATGACGGAATTATCCATGATGCCCAAATCAGAATGGGATAAAAGTGAGCTCGCTTACTTTCATCATTCCCTCCAACAAATGGTACCCTATTTGAATCAAGAAGGACAGAGCATTCATAAAGAAATCATTAAAGAAATTGAAAACCGTGGAGGGCTAGAACGACAAGAAGCAGATTACACCCATGGCACTGTTGTAAGTGGAGATTAAATAAGTCTGCCGCAAATATCAGCTGTGGTAAGGCTGTCGAATCCCTCGACAGTCTTTTTCATGTTTAACGCTCCAAACAATTTTAGCTCACTCTTGCCTCCGCAAAAAAATGCCCTTAGCACACATAGTTTAACTAGTTTCGCACACAAATGAGCCTGAAGCGCACCTAAACTCTCTCATTCCGCACGCTTTTCCCTCTGTTCCGCACAAGACAGAGTTGAATGGGGAAAATACTCAAAAAAGATCGTTTGGCTGTATCTGTCTTAATAGGCACTAAAAAAAGATAAAACCTCGCAAAAGGTTTTATCTTTGTTCTAAATATGCTTTTAGCATTTTTTGATGGGATACAGGAAATGCTAATTCTTCAAGTTCCACTGTATTTACCCACTTATAGTGAGTTTCAGCTAATTTACTTTCATCGATTTCTACATCAATCACCCCAGCAAAGGTATCGACATTCCAAACAAGATGAGAAAAAACATGATCAATTTTAGTAATATGTTGTTGAATGACTGGATTTACCCCAAGTAAGGCTTTGAACTCTGCCTGGAAGAATTCTCGTTTTGGAAGCAATGATGTATGAATTTCAAAATTAGGAAATTCCCATAGATTAGCTAACAGACCTTCACTCGGACGTTTATGGATCAGGTATTCGCCCTTCGCGTTAGTAATAATGGCTGATACCAGTGGAATCGTACGGCTCTTTTTCACTTTAATCTTAATGGGTAATTCAGTTTGAACACCTTCTTCAAATGCCTGACAATGCTGCTGAACAGGACATAGTAAACAGGCTGGATTACTTGGCTTACATATTAATGCCCCTAGCTCCATCAAAGCTTGATTAAAGAATGACGGATTACCATGGTCAATCAACTCGCGAACCGCTGCTTCAAAAACCTTACGAGTCTTCGGCTTAGCGATGTCTTCTTTTATTAATAAAATTCTCGACAGCACCCTCATCACATTACCATCCACAGCTGGCTCAGGTTTCCCGTAAGCTATGCTTAAAATGGCTCCGGCAGTATAAGGACCTACCCCTTTTAATTTTGCAATTTCTTCTGGCGTATCGGGAACCTCGCCATTATAGGCTGCTCTCACCTCTCGGGCTGCCGTCTGAAGATTACGAACCCGCGAATAATACCCTAACCCTTCCCACGCCTTTAAAATTCTTTCTTCTTCTGCATCTGCAAACTCCTCAAGAGTAGGAAACCACTCCATAAACCGATTATAAAAAGGAATAACCGTATCAACTCGTGTCTGTTGAAGCATAATTTCCGAAACCCAAACTCGATACGGATCTTTATTCTTTCGCCAAGGTAAATCACGTTGTTCACGCTCAAACCAAAATATTAAATCGTTCTGAAATTCAGCAATATTTATATTTTTTGCATAAAAAAACTCTATATCATTCACATTTTTGCCTCCAAGAAGTTAAACTAACCACATAATAGGGAATAATAAAGAAAAGCGGAAGCGCCTTGGTCTGCTCCGACAGGCATAAGATCGAGCCTCGGAGCAGGACGTTCTTTCCTGCAGAGAGGATGGGCTTATGACCCGAGGAGCAAGGCGCTGCAGCTAGACAATAAAGAAAAGCGGAAGCCGCCCGTTTAGCTCACGAAGTAAATAGGGAGAGTTACTGCGTCCTTAATCAGGATCGCAGTCATAGTAAGGGCATTATTTTAGTGTATTTGTATTAAGTGTAATTCAAGGACAAAATAATTCATAATAATTTAATTTGGTTTGTTTTTCATAGTGCGATATGATTATTGTTAACACATGTTGAATTCTGCAAGATAAGGGGGTTATTTCTTTTTGGATACTGGCACTCACTTTGTTATGGGAATTGCACTTGGAGGGCTTGCTGCCATAGACCCTGTTATCTCAGATAGTTCGGTTACTGCACAGGCAGTAATGCTGGGGACCATTCTTGGATCACAAGCACCCGATATTGATACAATTCTAAAATTAAAAAATAATGCTGTTTATATACGTAATCATCGGGGAATTACCCATTCCATTCCGGCTGTATTACTTTGGCCGCTTCTAATTACTGGTTTCATTTTTGTTTTATTTCCGGAATCGAATCTTCTCCATCTCTGGCTATGGACATTTCTTGCGGTCTTTCTCCATGTCTTTGTGGATATATTTAACGCATATGGGACGCAGGCATTGAGGCCCATTTCTTCCCGTTGGGTTGCTCTAGGGGTAATCAATACATTTGATCCCTTTATCTTTGGCATTCATGTTGCCGGATTAACATTATGGGGCTTTGGATTCCCGCCCACTTACACATTTTTGACCATGTATTTGTTTATTTTTATTTATTATATTGCTCGTTTTCGGGAACAGTCTCTTGTTAAACGTGCTGTCCGTCAGCAAATTCCTAACGCACGGAAGATTACTCTTTCACCGACGATGCGGTATCATCGATGGAGAATTGCTGTAACAAGTGAAAAGCACTATTACGTGGCCGTTTCAGAAAATGGCTATGTGACTATTCTCGATACATTCAATCGTATTCCATTGCCTGATAGTGAGATTCTTCATGCTGCTAAGGCCGATATTAACTTGGCTGCTTTTCTGTCGTTTTCACCAGTATACCGTTGGGAAATAGAAACGCTTGAGGATTATGTTGAAGTTCGTTTTATCGATTTACGCTATCGTAGCAATGGCTTTTATCCATTCGTTGCAGTTGTTCATCTTGACCGTAATGACTTAAGTATTAAAAACTCATTTACAGGCTGGATTTTCAGTGAAGCGAAACTGCGAAAAAAACTTAATTTGATCCCATTTTAATGGGCTGAATCCATTGATTCAGCCCTGTTTTTCATTTTTAATGAAATTTGTCCTGCTGCTTCAATAAGTG
>NZ_JAZVJO010000261.1:0-1684 GCF_059453735.1 Peribacillus sp.
TTATGAAGTTACCAAGAAATTGTTTGGAACGGCTTCAGTGGATATGGGTGCAGCTATTCGAACGGAAGCTTTTGATAAACTATACGCTTATAATGGAACGTTAGGGAACATTTATCAAAAAAAGAAAACGACTTTTAAACTTTGGGCTCCGACTGCAGCTGAAGCAAAACTGGTCACTTATAAGTCGTGGAATGACTCAGAAGGTAAGGAAATAATAATGAAACGAGGAGACAAAGGCGTTTGGAGTACGGAACTTAAAGGAAACCAAGATGGATTGATTTATACGTATAAAGTGAAAATCGGAGATAAATGGAATGAGGCAGTGGACCCGTATGTTCGGGCGGTTACTGTTAATGGGGATAAAGGAGTTGTGACCGATTTATCGAGCACGAATCCGAAAAAGTGGAATAATAAAAAACCGAGATCTGCCAAAGCAGAGGATGCCATTTTTTATGAACTGCATATTCGTGATCTCTCGATTCAAGCTGAAAGTGGAATTAAACAAAAAGGAAAATACCTAGGTGTGGCAGAAGGCAATACAACGGGTCCAAAAGGTGTGAAAACAGGGCTGAATCATATTAAGGATCTGGGTGTCACACATGTTCAGTTCTTACCGATGTATGACTATCGAACCGTTGATGAAACAAAACTGAATGTTCCGCAATATAATTGGGGGTATGATCCAAAGAACTTTAATGCACCAGAAGGTTCTTACTCCACTGATCCCTATAAACCTAAGGTTCGAATCAACGAGATGAAACAAATGATTCAAGCTGTTCATAATCAGGATTTACGGGTCGTGATGGATGTGGTGTATAACCATATGTACGCGGTAAATGAATCGAATTTTAATCAACTCGTCCCCGGCTATTATTTCCGCTATAACGTAGATGGAACACTTGCAAATGGTTCTGGTGTCGGAAATGATACGGCCTCTGAGCGGAAAATGATGCGTAAATTTATCGTGGATTCAGTGAGTTATTGGGCTAAGGAATATCATCTTGACGGCTTCCGTTTCGATTTAATGGGAATCCATGATGTACAAACCATGAACGACATACGCAAAGCCCTTGATAAGATTGATCCAAATATCATTGTGATTGGGGAAGGGTGGGATTTGAATACACCGCTTGCCGCAAATATTAAGGCGAATCAAAAAAATGCTGAACAAATGCCAAGAATTGCTCACTTTAATGACAGCATTCGCGATGGGTTGAAAGGCAGTGTATTTAATGAGTTAGATACGGGCTTTGTGAACGGAAAGCAAGGAATGGAAGACCTTATCAAAAAGGGTATTGCCGGCGGAATCAACTATGAAAACAGTCTAGCAACCTATAAAGACCCGCAGCAGGTGGTCACCTATGTTGAAGCACATGATAATCATACACTTTGGGATAAATTAGCACTGACAAATCCTAAAGATTCGCTAACAAAACGAAAGCAAATGCACAAGCTTGCTTCGTCCATTTCACTGACCTCACAAGGAATAAACTTTATCCATGCAGGTCAAGAATTTATGCGCACGAAAGGAGGAGACCATAACAGCTACAAATCTCCTGATGCTGTTAACCAGTTGGATTGGAAGAGAAGAGCTGAATTTTCAAAAGAAGTAGAGTATATGAAGGGACTAATACAGCTCCGGAAACAATACTCCGGTTTCCGTTTAGCGACAGTAAAGGAAATA
>NZ_JAZVJO010000262.1:0-5958 GCF_059453735.1 Peribacillus sp.
TGCCTATAAATTGAATACTATCATGGATGACAGAACGCAAAGAGAGCGTAGAGCTTGCTGGGCGTTAAGTAGATCAATGAGTGCTTTTCTCTAATTTTATGGTTTTTGTAAAACATACAAGGTTCCGAGGCCTGGATCACCACTCGGACATGGATGGATATTACAATGCCTATCAAGGGGAAAAGTAAGCATTGGTCTATTTGTTGTTTACAACAGTTAACTATCAATCGAGAAGACGTTGGAACGGTACTGCTTGTTGGAAAAGAATAGTCTATATCTAGCTGCATGAATACAATTGACGTACAAATTTTAACTATAAGGAATGGGTACAGGAATTAAGTCACCTACAAGATAACTATCCTGCTGAATCGGAAAGAGCCAACATGCATGTGGACTTCAAAGGTGTCCAGTTGCAGGACGCCGATTGTCTTAAGCTTGACCAGGTATTGATACAAGACAAGGCGTGACATCTATTACGCTATCAAGCTACTACCGAGGGGAAAGAATATCAAGAACGTGGGTTCATATAGGTTGTATGGGCTCAGAAGTCCCGGGCGTATCTTTTGATTCACGTGAGATAGCACACATTTCGGCATATTGTATGAGGGATTAAGCTCAAAAATCACTAAAAATGTACCTGTTTGGGTAATCAACGTCTATCGATTGTGCGGTAATTATGGAAATATATATAGGTTAACATGGGTGGGATAATTAGATAGAGGGGAAGATGAATATTGCCACTTATTGTGCAAAAATTCGGCGGTACCTCGGTTGGAAGTATTGATAGAATTCTGATGGTAACAGAACGTATAGTGGAGGCGAAAAATAAAGGAAATGATGTAGTCGTGGTCGTTTCAGCGATGGGGCAATCCACCAATTCATTAGTAGATATGGCCAAGCGATTGTCTCAGAATCCAGCGGGAAGAGAAATGGATATGCTGCTGTCATCAGGCGAACAGGTTTCCATATCCTTACTTGCTATGGCTTTGATAAGTAAAGGCTATCCTGCTGTTTCTTTAACAGGATGGCAAGCTGGGATTATGACAGATACCGTTCACAATAGAGCGAGAATCGTCCATATTAACAGCAATAAAATAGTAAATCTTGTTCAAAAAGGTAACATAGTCATTGTGGCAGGGTTTCAAGGAATTACGGAAGACGGGGAAGTTACTACTCTGGGTCGTGGGGGCTCGGATACAACAGCAGTTGCGCTGGCTGGCAGCATTAAGGCTGATTTATGTGAAATTTATACAGATGTTTCCGGTGTCTTTTCTGCCGATCCACGTATTGTACCTACAGCCAAGAAATTATTTAGGATTTCCTTAGCTGAAATGATGGAATTGGCGACATTAGGCGCAGGTGTCTTACATCCCCGTGCGGTAGAGTGTGCGAAAAAATATAATGTTCGGTTAATGGTAAGATCTAGTTTTACTGATGAAGAGGGAACTTTTATAGAGGGGGATGTGGATATGGAAGAAAAGTTGGTATGTGGAGTGACTCACAAGGATAATATAGCGAAAATTACAATAAAAAAATTTGACGCATTATCTTCTTTATTTACAATTTTGGTGAAATCTCATATTGATGTAGATATCATAACACAGTGCTCAGATGAACTTTCGTTAACTAACTTGTCCTTTACTGTTTCTATAGAGGATTTGGGACGTACTTTGGATTTACTCGAATCCAATAAGACAACACTCGCGTTTGAAGAGCTCAATACGGAAGTAGGTTTAGCAAAAGTTTCTATCGTTGGATCAGGATTGGTCTCAAATCCCGAAGCAACTGCAAAAATATTTACAGCATTGGCTTCCGAGCATATTCCGATTAAGATGGTTAGCAATTCTGAAATGAAGGTTTCCTGCATTATTCCTGATGGTATGACAGAAAGAGCAGTACGGACTCTTCACAGTGTTTTTGGTTTTGACGTCCTTCCAAAAGAGGCGGTTTTACATTAGTTCAATAGTACAAAGAATATATTCGGCTTTTCATTACTAGGCTTCAATTCGTCCAAAGCTTTTCTATAGATAAGAAGATAGATAAACAACTTACAATGTAAAGAAAGACTACCATAAAAAAACAAGGATTGAGTAGCATATATAAGAAAAATAGGAAAAAGGAACATAGAGGACAGACACGCAAAGGAAGCACATGATCGCTAGGAATTAAGTAGACCAATGAGTACTTTTCTCTAATTTTATATATTTGCTTTGCAATGCATCTACTAATCAATGTGTGAATCTTATTGGTTAACGCTGGGATGCTTAGCTGCATACATGGGGAAACAGTAAGCAATGGTCTATTTTTTATGTTTTCAACAGGCAGGCTTCTCTTTCCTAGAAAGAATGCAGATTGAGAGTTAATAAGAGAAAGTACTAATGGGGTGGATTGTATGGGAAAAGTGCTGCTTGTTGGAAAAGGAAAATTATTTAAATCTGTAAAGAAAAGTATAGGGGCCACCCACACGGATACAAGTGACTTAGAAACTTTAGACTATGATGAAGAGTGGTTTAAGCCTACAAGTAACCTGAAGGACTGTGATGGAATAATGATTCATAAATCATTGCAGGCTAACTGTGTTTATCTATTCCCTAATTCTCTGTTAGATGGAATAAATCTTGTAAGAGTATTTAAAGAGTTCCAACCTTATAAGTTGTTTGTTGTCACTCATAATCAACAATATTCTACTCTATATAAAAAAATGGGAGCCGACTTTGTCATCCTTAGTAAATCGGGTTGTTACAGCTATAGCTGGCTGCTAACAAGCGGCACCTAGTTTCTAAAAAAACTTAATGGGGGGTGTAACAAAAATACCCTATAGGTAGACATTTTCTAAGTGTCTATTCTATAGGGTACAGTTTTAGATGCAGATAAGACTTTACTCCTTAATATCCTTTCGAATAGTCAAGCAGGTTAATCGCAGGTTGTTCACCCTCGATATATTTCTTTAAATTAGGAATGAAAATATCTTGTAGCAGCCTCTGGTCATAGAACTCAGTTGAACCGGACGTATGAGGGGTTATAATCACTTGTTCAAGATCCCAAAGAGGGTTATTCTCCGGCAGGGGCTCTACTTCAAATACATCCAGTCCAGCACCAGCTATTTGGCCAGTTTTCAATGCACTGATAAGATCCGCTTCGACGACAATAGGACCGCGGCCAATATTTATGAAGTATGCTGTATCCTTCATTTGTTCAAATTGTTCAGCTTTAAACATGTGTTTCGTCTTTTCAGTGAGTGGAAGGGTCACAACAACATAATCACAACGACGTACTACTTCATTTAACTGATCTGGTGTTCGCATTTCATCTACATATTCTGCAGCTTTACCTGAGTGGCGGATTCCAAGAACCGTCATACCAAAGGCTTTAGCAATCTTTGCTGTTTCACTGCCTATAGCACCGACACCGATAATACCAATTGTTTTGCCGTGAATTTCAAGCTTCATATTGGCATGATGCCATTTCTTTTGCTGCTGATTTTTAACATATGTATCAATTTTACGGGTTAAGGCCAGCATTAGTCCAAAGATAGTTTCTGAAATAGGATACGCATGAACACCGTTAGCACTTGTAACGACTACTTCTTTCTGCTGTAATTCTGTTAACGGGAGGTTATTCACTCCTGCACTCCAAGTTTGAATCCAACGTACCTTAGAGCCTGCACTTATTACGGATTCCCTTAAACGCTTGTTCCAGCCAGCGATGATCTCCGCATCGTTCATCATACCACCCCACACCTCGGGGTCACGACTAGCCGTAACTTCCCATTCGGGAATAATATGCTTGATTTCTGAAAGAATAGCTGCATCTACATCATGCGTAAGAAGTAGGGTTCTTTTTGTCATGGTTTTATCTCCTTTGTATCCTCATAGAACAATCGTTCAATGATTGTGGTGAGGTCTTCTGATGAGTACGCTAAAAACTGTATCACTATCTGAATTCCATACTTATGAGCAAAATTCCTGTGTAATCCGTGAATTTACCTACAAGAAAAAAAAGCTGACCATTGTACAGTCAGCTTTTAGGGCAATTAGCTCTTTAAGAATTTCACACATACAGGATAAGGGACAGGCAGATCACTTTCAAGTAAAGTAAGCTTACCTGTTTCGGTATCACGAACATAGAGGACAAGATTGCTTGATTCTTGATTTGAACTGACAATAAACTGCCCGCTCGGATCAATTTCAAAGTCTCGAGGCCAATCTCCTGCAGAAGAGACATGCTCAATAAAGGTTAATTCACCAGTTTCTTCCGTAACACTAAAGACCGCAATGCTGTTATGTCCTCGGTTACCCGCATAGACAAACTTCCCATCAGGAGATACGTGAATGGCACTGCCTTGGCTGTTTTCTGTAAAATCAACAGGGATTGCTAAACTATAATGAAGCTCTGTAAAAATTCCGTTTTCAGGGTTATAGGCCAGAGCAATCACTTCATTGCTTAGCTCTGTCATCACATATGCGAATTTTCCATTTGGATGAAATTCAATATGGCGAGGCCCGCTTCCCGGTTTCACAGCAAGAACATTTACTACGTGTAATTGATCCTCTTTAATTTCGTAAGTAATAATTTCATCTGTACCAAGATCTACAGCAACTATATATTTTTCATCTGGCGTAAATCCTGAAAAATGTGCATGCGGCCCATCTTGACGCTCGACGCTCGGTCCTGAGCCGGAATGCTGATTCATAGAGACGATCGCGGATGTTGTGCCGTCTGTCTCTGTTTTATAAAGTTCAATTTTTCCGTTATGATAATTTGCTGTGACCACATATTGTTTACCGCTGTCAACACTAACATGACACGGAGAACCGCTTTCTGAAACGTGTGTACTTAGTTGGGTAAGAGCTGCCGTATCCGCATCAATGTTGAAGGAAGTGATTCCGCCTTTATCATTTTGTTTATCAACAGCATATAACGTTTTCCCGTCCTTACTAATTGTTACATATGTAGGACTTCCTAGTTCTGCAGCAAGCTTAATGTTTTCAATCTTTTTACTTTCTGTATCAAGTGTAAAGCTATAAACCCCTTTACTGTCACCCTTTGTGTACGTACCGATGTATCCTGTATAGATAGCCATAATAAAGTTCCTCCTTGTATGTGGATGTGTTAATTTTACCATAAGTCTCTATCAAAGAAGCATCGTCAGCTCTTGAATTTATTGTTTACCCATCGATAACGATTACTAACACATATCTTATGGATATCTAGAATTTTTATCTGTATAATTAACTTTTAAAAAGTAAGCGTAAAACGGGGTGTACCCATGAGCAGTTGTCAACCATTAGTACAATTTCCTTTCCTAAACGGGGTGCATATTGTCAAAAGAGAATTAATCTATAAAGGAATGAATGGCCAAGGTGTTGAGCGTATCTATACGGCCGATGACAGCTATATTTTTAAACCGCTGACTAATCCGAAGCAGTTTGGTAAGGAATTATGGGTTTCCGAGCATATTCTTACTAAGCTGCCATCCATTTATCCAAAAATCCTTGCACATTCAGTTCAAACAGAGAAACAGCTAAGCTGGATTGTTCTTGAAGATCTCGGGATGCTGACACATACGTTTAATGAGAAAGCAGCCGGCGAGGTCATTCATTTAATGGCGGAATGGCACAGGATGTCAACTGATTATCTAAACGGAGCAGAATTAATTGGCCCAAAACCCTTCATTGAAGAAGTAGTGTGTGATCTTTTTCAGAATAAAACAGACATTCTGCGCATACTCAGCGAATTAGATGTGGAAGAAGCAAGCTTGTTGAATATGTATACCTTGATTAAGGGATTCACATTTACGATTCCTCGCGTATTATCGCACGGTGATCTTCACCTTGGAAACTATGCCTATGCCGGTAATCGGGTCGTCGTCCTCGATTGGGAGCATGCTCATTTAAATAGCCCTTTTTGGGATTTGTATCATGTTATTGATATGTCCCATGCAGTGTTTCCTAAATC
>NZ_JAZVJO010000263.1:0-6205 GCF_059453735.1 Peribacillus sp.
GCCTCCTCGTCGCTTACGCTCCTGCGGGGTCTCACCTGTCCCGCTGTTCCCGCAGGAGTCTTCACGCCTTCCACTTCAATCAACTGACTTTCTAAACTAAAAAAGTAAAAGGCCTATTTTTTTGAGGTGATAAGGAGTATTATCCAAAACCAACTTGAAATGGTAACACTAGACCAGCTTGTTCCCGCAGGCCTATTTGGTCCAAAAAATGCAAAAGAGGTTCGGAATGAAACCATTCCGAACCTCTTTTGTCTACAAACTGAAGCACCGCTTGTGCGATGCTCTTCAACGACTATTCGTTCCATACTTCTTTTGACACATTCACAATGAATTTCAGCTTTTCCCATTGCTGTTCTTCTGTCAGTTTATTTCCATGATGGGTTGAAGCAAATCCGCATTGCGGGCTTAAACACAATTGTTCATGTGGTACATATTGTGCCGCCTCTTTGATCCGTGATTTGATGGCGTCTTTATCTTCTAGTTCGCCATGTTTGGAAGTAACGACTCCTAAAACGACTTGAGCTCCGCCATTCGGAATATGTTTTAATGGTTCGAAATCTCCTGAACGATGATCATCATATTCCAAGAAGAATCCATCTACTTTTTCTTTGGCTAGAAGGGTCGGTGCAATAAGCTCGTAGCTGCCTCCAAAACGATAGGTAGATTGATAATTTCCACGACATAAATGAGTAGTGACCACTAAATCCTTGGGTTTACCTTCTAGCACTTCATTAATCACTCTTAGTGCTAAATCGGTTAAATATTCTCTGGAATATTTCCCGTCCTGATAGGTCACCTCTGGAGAAGAAAGCCCCGCAATATATACATCATCTAACTGTAAATACCTCACACCATGATCATAAAAAGCTTTTAATGCAGCTTTGTACGTTTTGATAATATCGTTCGCATAATCCTCAATGTCTGGATAAATTTCTTCATTACGGGTTCCGTTTGTAAATAACTGATTTGGGCTGGGAATGGTTTGTTTAGCGGCAGCACGACCGGCAACGATATCATTAAAGATAATAAAATCTTTAATAAATGGATGAGAAGGATTAAATGAAATTTTCCCTATATTTCGTAAAGAGTATTTCTCCGTTTCTACTCCCTTGAATTGAAGGCCTGTGTCTGGTATAAAGCCCTCAATTCCAGTTAAATGCTCTAAAAAGTCAAAATGCCACCACGTACGTCTAAATTCTCCATCTGTGACAACTTCTAATCCAACCTCAATCTGTTTATCAACCACTCGTTTAATTTCCTTTGTTTCGATTTCACGCAATTGTTCAAGTGTTATTTTGCCTTCTTTAAATTCTTTTCTTGCTGTCTTTAATGACTCCGGACGTAATAGACTCCCAACGTGATCTGCTTTAAAGGGTGCTTTTGTTAGTGTAATAGACATGTTGAGTTCCTTCTTTCTCTTCTAGGGTAGGATAGCAAATGATCGAACTGGGAAGCCGGAAGCTTTTTCTGGTTTCGGTACGATATTAAAAATAACTGCACCTTTTGCCGGCACCTTATCTAAGTTTGTCAGTAATTCAATTTGATAGGTATCTTGTTCAAGAACATAATATTCAGCTAATAGAGAACCGTTTTTTTGATAGTCAATACTGGCGTCAGTATCGAATGTTTCATGACCAATCGCTTTAATTTGTCTCTCTTGGAATAAGAATTCTAATGCTTCTACTGACCATCCAGGTGAATGGTTATTTCCCTGTTCATCTTTATTTTCGAATGCCTCTTGATTTGGCCAACGTTTACTCCAATCGGTCCTCAAAGCAACAAATGTACCTTCGTCAATCTTTCCATGCTCTGCTTCGAATGCCAAGATATCAACAGCACGTAAAGAAAAATCATGATTATCAGCGGATTCTTTTGACTTATCAATAACAACAAGCGGGAGGACTAATTCTTTAAGTGTTAATTCTTCTAGGAAGCGTGTGTCCCGAACAAAATGGATGGGGGCATCTATGTGTGTTCCATATTGCCCGGCAAATGAAAAATTTTGGGCGAAAAATCCATCATCATGATTGAAAAGAGTACTTATTTTTGCTTCCTCAAACGATGCAAAATGTGGTGAATCCGGTCCAAACGTATGTGTGAGGTCAATCCACTGTTTTTGTTTAATCAAGTCAAACGCCTTACTCAATTCATTCGTCATTTTACCCCTCCAGACTTTTTTAAAAAAAGGACAAAGAAAAAACCCCTATCTGAAAAAAGAAGAGGTTCTCAGCCAAAAGGCTGTCTCTTCTTATCTTCAAGCTTACGCTACTAGAATTAGCACAGTACTTACAATAAGTCTGCTGCTGAGGCTTCAAAGGGCTAGTCCCTCCACCTCTCTTGATAAGAAAGTGACTATTAAGTTAGTGAATAGGTTTACTTTACAACTGCTCACCCAAACTGTCAAGATTATTCTGAAAACAAAGTTAGTTTTTAATAGGGAATGTAATCGTAAATGTGGTTCCTTTCCCAAGCTTACTCTCTACACTAATGAATCCTCTCATCGAATGGATGAGCTGGTACGTAATCGTCAAACCAATACCTGTCCCTTTTTCTTTTGTTGTGTAAAAAGGCGTTCCTATTTTCTTTAACTGACTTTCCGTCATCCCTTTTCCTGTATCTTTAATCTCAATAAACACGAACCCAGCCGCTTTATACAACTTCACGTCCAGTAAACCACCCATATCCATTGATTCTATTCCATTTTTGATAATATTTATTAAGGCCTGTTTAACTTCTCCTCTATTTCCTTGAATGTAGAGGTTTTCCTCTAGTTCTGATTTTATATCTATATCGAGAATAGTCGAAAAAGAAGTCATGAGTTCAATCGCTTTTTTCACTTCAATAGAAAGATTTAATAGCGTTTTCTCTTCATTGTGTGGTTTTGCTAAAGATAAATAATCATTAATAATCCCTTGAGCATGATCCAATTCATCAATCGCGATGGTTATATAATTTTTCTGTGTTTTGGTACTTGCTTCATCTTCATTTAATAGCTGTAAAAATCCGCGGACAGAGGTCATTGGATTTCGAACTTCATGCGCTACAGAAGCCGCCAGCTGACTGATTACGTTTAATTTTTCGGCACGCTGAAGTTCTAAATCGATGGTTCGTTTTTGTTGAACATTCTCAATGGTATAGATAACCATTAATAAACAAATCCAGGAAATAAAAAAATAAAACAGCAAAAATGGAATTTGATTAAATTCCTTTGTCTTTAAATAAATCATAACTAATGTAAAGGTCATTATCCAGAACACAGAACTAGACACCACAATTTTATGTTTCATTTGAAGAGCGTCATATCGGTTCATATAATAGAGTAAAATCACAGTGGCTATCGAATAACAAATGAGTACATGATAAAATCCTTCTCCTCCAACAAAAAAACGAAAGACTAGTAACGTGATCAACGTCAGTAACCCTGGAGCTACTCCTCCGTATAAAAAGGCAATAATAAAAGGAACAATTCTAAAATCATATATATACCCCTCAGAAAAACGTACTGGAAAAGACATGGTTAATATAACCATAGCTAAAAGAATGAGAGTCAATTTAACATCTGGTCCTTTTTTATACGGTTTATTACGATCATTAATAAATAGTTGATAAACAAAAATAGGAAAGAGGACAATTAATATTTGAGTTAACACATAAATAGGTTCAACGGCTTTAAACATAAGGCCCCCCCCTTACTACTCACTATTCCTCGTCTGAAAATTTAAACTAAACCAATTTTAGGAATGTATAGGCATTATAGCACAAACCATCTTTTGGAATGCAGTGTTAATACTTTTTGTTTATATAGTCAGTGGATACTTCTGAATCCTTTTCATATACTGCATTATTTCGGTTACTAACAGGAGCGATCCTATGGTTGGCGGACCAATTGTACGATGAGAGTTTATTAACAATTCGATTACTGACAATCAAATTGTCGGGACTTCTAATTTCCTACGCACACAGCTCCCTTTTAACGGCACGTAGGATGAAATTTTAATCAGATTACCTTTAATACTCCTTATGCCCCATTTGCCAGAACGCTATCTATCTATGAGGATCCATGCATTGAGTCCGACATTATATCAAAGACACCCCCTTTACAACGAATATGGAAATTGGCTCGCAACCACAGATGTCAGCTATAGCCAGCATTCCGCAAATGACCAAATAAGTCAAACTACTAATGCCCTGCCTCCTGTTGGTGTATTTTTAACATCAGATATCCTTTACCTATCATTAGACTGCCCTAACCAATCCTCTCCGAAGGCTGCCGAGAAACGCTCGGCAGTCTTTTCTTTGTGACGAACTACAATAGTATTTCTTATATCGATAGGTTGCTTCCACTTTTGCACAGAAAATCGCTTGAAGTGCACAGATTTTTCCATATTATGCACAGCTTTCACCCCCAATTGCACAGTAAATTGGCTGCTTTGCACACTTTTCCCTCCGTTCTGCACAGAACCATTGCCGTGATCCGTCAGTCTTGAAACTCGCTCTATCTCTAGCACCATATCATTTTTTAAATCCGGTCAGTTTAGCCTGTTTTCCCATATTCCCTGCTAGCCTTAGTCTCTCATTTTAGAAAAAATTAGAGGATTTACTTGTTTGTCGCCTGAATTAACACTGAGAGTCATAGATTAAGGAGGAATGTTAATGAAAAGAATGTGGATTCGACTGATTGTGGTTACTTTATTCATGTCATTATATTTGTTTATTGATTCATCATCGAAAACGTCAGCTGAAGTAATTCAGCCCTATGGCAAACTAAAACCTCCAAGTGAGAGTTTTACACCTGGAGATTGGTTTCTCGGAAGTACACCACCTAATTATAATTCTAGTAAACCGCCGATTGTTTTTGTTCAAGGGAAAAACGGGTCTTCCACAAGCTGGTACGGTGAAACGGAATACCATGGTGAATGATATGTATACAAAAGCATACGAAGCAGGCTATCCAACTGTTTTTGTTCAGCTTTATGATGCTGCCGGAAATGGGTCTTCCAATCAATACAAAAACGGAAAACTACTAGCTGCCAAACTCGCTCAAATCAATGTCCACTTTGGCGGAAAAAAAGTGAATATCATCGCTCATAGTAAAGGCGGTCCAGATACACAAGTGCTCTTGTTTCTTATGGTGCGCACCAATATGTTGGACGAGTTATCACGCTTGCCTCGCCGCATCATGGTTCTAATTTAGCTGATTTGGCTTATAGCTGGTACGCTGGCTGGCTCGGTTCTCTACTAGGAGCAAATGATGAAGGTACCTATTCCTTGCAAATTGGCCAGATGGCTGAATTTCGCTCAGCGATAGACAATCATGTGAATTCTAGAAAGAACAAATACTACACCCTAACCGGCACCAACCAAGGACCAGCGTTTTCCGCTCTATCATTTGGCGGACTGTATCTCTCTTCCTATGGTGATAATGACGGGCTCGTCAATGTTTGGAGTTCAAAATTACCATACGGCACCCATCTATTTACTGATTCCAACTATGATCATGACAATATTCGTACAGGCTCCGCCGTTTTTTCAAGAATTGAATCCTATTTGCGGACTTCGTCTACTGCGGGCATTGCTAGTTTAAGTGAACAGCCTGTTGAAGAAGAAGAAAATATCTCAACGCTGCACACTCAACGTATTCACGGCGGTCCATTACAAACCAATAAATGGATTGAACAATCTATTTCCCTGAATGAAGCAACTGAACATGGTCATATCACACTCTATACATCAAGCCCAGATGTGGAAATTGAATTAATATCTCCATCAGGAGTCACTTACCCTCGTTTCCTAGTTTCGCAGGCTTCAAAAGGAGAAACCTCTTTCCTAGCTGGCGTATGTTCATACGTTAAGACAAACGAATATGGAAGCTGGTGAATGGGTTGTTCGAATGAAGACAAAAGCCAAGCAGGGTGCCTATTTACTTACTGCAAAAATCGATGATAAAGAGCCCCTTATACTTGAAATGCCCGGAAAAGTGAAACAGAAAGACGCACAATTTATCCTCAAATCACCGGTAAAAGGAAGCCCAAGCACCCCATTAACATTTGATGTTCACCTTACTAACGAACAAGGAGTTGAAGTAAAAAATCCCGCTGCCATTAATAAAGTAAATACAGAAACTTATTTTGGCACACTGCCGAACGTCCCAGTATCCGGTATGTATAACCTAACCATCGATGTAAAAGCTGGTCCAACGGTTACC
>NZ_JAZVJO010000264.1:0-16745 GCF_059453735.1 Peribacillus sp.
TTTTGATCTGATGTCTTTATGTATTGCGCATCATACAGTCTGATAAGCTCTATCCGCTTTCATTCGGCTCTTTCTGAACTTTATTCGGCCCAAATGGAAGTTGATTCGGCCCAAACTCGACATTATTCGGCCCTACTGCGATTTCATTCTCCCCTACAGCAAATTAATTCTTCCCTAACTCGAAAGTATTCTCCCCGTAGCCTCCTGACCTGAACTAGCTACGCATCGTAAGTTCAGAGGTTTTGCTCTTTGAAAATAGTGTATCTATCCTTTTTTGTTTAACTGGATTCGCTTTTTCCCTTTTAGCGACTCTTTTTTGGATAAAACCAAACCCTTTTTAGTCTGATGTCATTCTTCCTAACGCACAAAAAAACCTCTATCGATTAGTGACCTGATCACTAATCGATAAGAGGTTTGGGTTTACACTTTTACTGTAGATACAGTTGTGTATGATTATTTTTTAAGGTTGTAGAAAGATTTGATTCCTTCGTATTTTGCTAATTCACCAAGCTCGTCTTCGATGCGAAGAAGTTGGTTGTATTTAGCAATACGGTCAGTACGTGAAAGTGAACCTGTTTTGATTTGGCCAGCGTTTGTAGCAACTGCGATATCAGCAATTGTTGCATCTTCTGTTTCACCAGAACGGTGAGAGATTACAGCTGTGTAGCCAGCACGTTTAGCCATTTCAATTGCATCAAGAGTTTCAGTAAGTGTACCGATTTGGTTAACTTTGATTAGGATTGAGTTAGCGATTCCTTTTTCGATACCTTCAGCTAATTTCTTAGTGTTAGTTACGAATAAATCATCACCGACTAGTTGTACTTTATTACCAATACGGTCAGTCAATAATTTATGACCTTCCCAGTCGTCTTCATCTAATCCATCTTCAATTGAGATGATTGGGAATTCGTTAACAAGCTCTTCATAGAAAGTTACCATTTCTTCTGAAGTTACGCCCATTTTTCCTTCGCCTGCAAGATCATATTTGCCTGTTTCTTTGTTATAGAATTCAGAAGAAGCAACGTCCATTCCAAGAAGAATATCTTCACCAGGCTTGTATCCAGCTTTTTTGATTGCTTCGATAATAACTTCTAATGCTTCACGGTTAGAACCAAGGTTTGGAGCGAATCCACCTTCATCACCTACAGCAGTGTTTAAGCCTTTACCTGAAAGAACTGATTTAAGAGCATGGAATACTTCTGCGCCCATACGAAGTGCTTCTTTAAACGATGGAGCTCCAACAGGAAGAATCATGAATTCTTGGAAGTCTACATTGTTATCAGCATGTGATCCACCATTAATGATGTTCATCATTGGTGTTGGAAGTGTTTTTGCATTTACTCCACCAATGTAACGGTATAATGGAAGGCCGACTGCTTCAGCACCAGCATGTGCACAAGCCATAGATACGCCAAGAATAGCGTTAGCTCCCAATTTACCTTTGTTTTCTGTACCATCTAATTCGATCAACGTACGGTCAATACCTACTTGATCGGTAACATCGATACCAAGCATAGCTTTAGCAATGATTTCATTTACGTTATCAACTGCTTTTTGAACTCCTTTACCTAGGTAACGTGATTTGTCGCCATCACGAAGTTCAACTGCTTCATGTTCACCTGTAGATGCGCCAGATGGAACGATTGAGCGGCCAAAATAGCCTGATTCTGTCATTACTTCTACTTCTACTGTTGGATTTCCGCGGGAATCAAGTACTTCACGTGCATAAACATGTTGAATATAAGGCATATAAAAATCTCCTTTTTCCTGTAGCTTTTATTTTTTAATTAATGATGTTCCTGTCATTTCAATCGGTTTTTCAACGTTTAATAAATCAAGCATAGTTGGAGCTAAGTCTCCAAGAATACCATTTGCTCTTAATGTTACACCATTCTTCGTCACAATGACAGGAACAGGGTTCGTTGTATGAGCCGTCATTGGGTTTCCTTCAAGTGTAACCACTTCATCAGCATTCCCATGATCAGCTGTAATTATAGCCGTTCCGCCCTTAGCAATAATTGCATCCACGATTCTGCCTAAGCATTCATCAACGGTTTCAATTGCTTTAATAGTCGGCTCAAGCATACCTGAGTGACCAACCATATCTGGATTAGCAAAATTCAGCAGAATGGCATCAAAACGATCATTTTCGATTTGATCTAACAGTGCATCTGTAAGTTCATATGCACTCATTTCCGGCTGAAGATCATACGTTGCCACTTTAGGTGAATTGATTAAAATCCGCTCTTCGCCAGGGAATTTATCTTCACGTCCACCACTCATAAAGAAGGTAACATGAGGATATTTCTCGGTCTCAGCAATACGCAATTGTGTTAAGTTGTTTTGCGAAAGAACTTCACCAATGGTGTTATCCAAGTTGGCTGGTTCAAACGCTACATAACCATCAACCGTTTCCGAGAAGTGAGTCAGGCAGACAAAGTGAAGATTTTCTGGGTGTCCTGGTCCACGATCGAAAGGTCGGAAGTCTTTATTGGTAAATGTATTAGAGATTTGAATAGCACGGTCCGGTCTGAAGTTATAAAAAATTACAGAATCATTGTCGGTAATTGTAGCAACTGGTTTTTCATCTTCCCCTGTAATGACAGAAGGAATGACAAATTCGTCAAAAATCCCGTGATTATAAGAATCGAATACACAGTCTGCTGCGCTTGCATATCCAGGACCATCGCCATAAACCATAGCACGGTAAGATTTCTCTACTCGTTCCCAGCGTTTATCACGATCCATTGAATAATAGCGGCCTGAGATGGTTGCAAACTGCCCGACACCAATTTCCTTCATTTTTGCTTCAGCTTCTTCAATATAGCCCTTTGCTGACTGAGGACTGACATCACGTCCATCTAAGAATCCGTGAACAAAAACATTCTTTAAGCCTTCTTTTGCTGCCAGCTTCAATAGAGCATACAAATGTTCAATATGACTATGAACGCCGCCATCAGATAGAAGACCAAATAAATGAAGGTTTGTACCGTTTTTCTTAGCATGATTTATTGCATCAAGGAATGTTTTATTCTCAGCAAATTCACCTGTTCGAATAGCTAGGTTAACACGCGTTAGGCTTTGATAAACAATTCGGCCGGCACCAATATTTAAATGACCAACCTCAGAATTTCCCATTTGTCCATCAGGTAAGCCTACCGCTTCACCGCTTGCAATTAACTTCGAATGAGGATACTGTTCCCAGTACCGGTCAAGATTCGGTTTTTTAGCATGAAATACAGCATTACCTTCACGTTCTTCGCGACACCCAAGACCATCTATGATGATTATAGCAACAGGTGCTTTAGTCATTTTTTCCAGCCTCCAGTAATTGCAAGAAGGATTGACCCTCCAGGCTTGCTCCGCCTACTAGTGCTCCATCAATATCTGATTGAGCCATGTATTCTTTAATATTTTCCGGTTTTACACTGCCGCCATATTGAATGCGTACAGCATCTGCCGTTTCTTGAGAGAACTTCTCTGCAACGATCGTACGGATATGAGCACATACTTCATTAGCATCTGCTGAAGAAGATGATTTACCAGTACCGATTGCCCAGATTGGCTCATAAGCAATAACGGTTTGGGATACTTGCTCTTCTGTTAATCCTTCAAGTGCTTTTTTAATTTGGTTGCCGACTAATACATTTGTTTGGCCGCTTTCGCGTTGTTCTAATGTTTCACCACAACAAACGATTGGAGTTAAACCGTGTTTAAAAGCGGCAATCGCTTTTTTATTAACTGTATCATCTGTTTCATTAAACATTTCACGACGTTCTGAGTGACCAATAATCACATACTCAACACCGATATCTTTTAATGCAACCGGACTAATTTCACCTGTGAAAGCTCCGTTTTCAGCAAAGTGCATGTTTTGAGCACCAATTTTTACGTTAGTTCCTTCAGATGCTTGTACAAGTTGTTGAAGATATAAAGCTGGTGCACAAACAACAGAATCAATCTGGTCCGTTGATGGGACTAGGCTTTTAATTTCCTCTAAGAAGCTTGACGCTTCAGAAAGTGTTTTATTCATCTTCCAGTTTCCTGCAATAATTGGTTTACGCAATAGATCTGCACCCTTTCTTAATCTAATCCAAACTCTATGAGCTTGATTAGTTTTATTTATCGTTTAATGCGACAACGCCTGGAAGCTCTTTGCCTTCCATAAATTCAAGAGAAGCTCCGCCGCCAGTAGAAATATGCGACATTTTATCAGCTAATTCGAATTTTTCAACTGCTGCAGCTGAATCGCCGCCGCCAATAACACTATAAGTATCAGTAGATTCTGCCAGCGCAATAGCTACCGTCTTTGTTCCATTTGCAAATAAGTCAAATTCGAAAACGCCCATAGGTCCATTCCAGATGACAAGTTTTGAGTTTTTGATTACATCTGCATATAGTTCACTTGTTTTTGGTCCAATATCAAGTGCTTCCCAATCTGAAGGAATAGAATCAATCGCAACTTCCTTAGTATTAGCAGTTGGAGAGAAATCATCAGCTACCACTACGTCGATTGGCATATAAAGCTTAACGCCTTTTTCTTCTGCCTTTTTAATGAACGATTTAGCTAAATCAATTTTGTCTTCTTCTAAAAGTGATTTACCAACTTCATGGCCGGTAGCTTTAACAAATGTATAAGCAAGACCGCCGCCGATGATGAGGTTATCAACTTTTTCTAAAAGATTATCAATTACACCAATTTTATCTTTTACCTTTGCTCCGCCAATAATAGCTGTAAACGGACGTTCAGGATTAGATAATGCTTTGCCTAAAACTTCAAGTTCTTTTTCCATTAATAAGCCTGCAACAGCCGGCAAATATTGTGCGATTCCTTCTGTAGAAGCGTGGGCACGGTGTGCTGCACCAAATGCATCGTTTACATAAACATCCGCAAGTTCTGCGAAAGATTTAGCAAGTTCTGCATCGTTCTTTTCTTCTCCAGCGTAAAAACGTACATTTTCTAAAAGAAGGACATCACCATCAGTCAGGCTGTCAATTTGGGATTTTACTTGGTCACCGAATGCTTCGTCAGCCTTTTGTACCTTTTTACCCAATAGTTCACTCAATCGTTCAGCTACTGGTGTTAAACGAAGTTCTTCAACGACTTCACCTTTTGGACGTCCTAGATGGCTGGCAAGGATAACCTTAGCGCCCTGTTCAACCAGGTACTGAATAGTTGGCAGTGCAGCTCTTATTCTTGTATCATCAGATACCTTTCCATCTTGCATGGGTACATTGAAATCTACCCGACAAAACACACGTTTACCAGCTACGTTTAAATCCTTAATTGATTTCTTATTCATCAATGTGACCTCCTCTAAACAAATGTGTTTTTCACTGTATTTATCAGACAAAAGGAGAGAGGGTAATTATCCCAACTCCCCTTTTTCTTTTTTTATTTATTAACTGTCTTCATCTTTCAGATGAAAACGAGCTGATTACAATCCTTTTTTAGCGATATAATCGATAAGGTCAACTACACGGCTAGAGTAGCCAGTTTCGTTATCGTACCAAGAAAGAACTTTAACCATATTTCCGTCAATAACCATTGTTGATAAAGCATCAATAGTTGAAGAAGCAGGAGCTCCGTTATAATCGCGAGAAACTAATGGAAGTTCGCTGTAAGCAAGAATTCCTTTAAGATCTCCTTCAGAAGCTTCTTTGAATGCTGCATTGATTTCTTCAGCTGTAGCATTTTTTTCTAATTCAACTACAAGGTCAACAACAGATACGTTTGGTGTTGGAACACGCATAGCCATACCATTCAATTTACCTTTAAGTTCAGGTAATACTAGAGCTACTGCTTTAGCTGCACCAGTAGTTGTAGGAATGATGTTTTCTGCTGCTGCACGTGCACGACGGTAATCTTTGTGTGGAAGATCAAGAATTTGTTGATCATTTGTGTATGAGTGAACAGTTGTCATCATACCACGTACGATTCCGAATTGATCATTAAGCACTTTAGCAAACGGTGCTAAACAGTTTGTTGTACATGAAGCATTTGAAATAACGTGGTGGTTATCTGCTTCATATTTGTCTTCGTTAACACCCATAACGATTGTGATATCTTCGTCAGAACCTGGAGCAGAAATGATAACTTTTTTAGCGCCTGCTTCAAGATGTTTCGCTGCGTCATTACGTTTTGTGAAGCGTCCTGTTGATTCAACAACTACTTCAACGCCAAGCTCGCCCCAACCTAATTGTGCTGGATCGCGTTCTGCTAATACTTTGATTTTGTGTCCGTCTACTACTAGGTATTCACCATCAACAGAAACTGTTTCCGGTAGTGTACCGTGAATCGTGTCATATTGTAAAAGATGTGCAAGCATGTTTGCATCAGTTAAGTCGTTGATTGCAATAACTTCTACACCAGGGTTTTTTAATGCTGCGCGAAGTACGTTACGTCCGATACGTCCAAATCCATTAATACCAACTTTAATTGCCATGTGAAAAATTCCTCCTTTAAATTAAGAACATATATATTATATAAAAGGGAAAATTTTATCCCTTTATTACCTCAAGTGCTGCTGCTTCATCCGTGATTAAGATCGTTGATGAAGGAGCTTTCTTCATATAAGAGCGTATGGCTTTTGCTTTTGATTTGCCGCCTGCAACAGCTATAACTGTCTTAGTTGCATCAAGATCTTCAAGTTGAATACCAACCGTCTTCACTTTGTGAACGACATCACCATATTCATTGAAGTAGTAACCAAAGGCTTCGCCAACAGCTTTTCCCTCATTCAACACGCTCATGATTTCGGCGGATGTTTTTCTTCGGTTAGCCATTGCGAGTGCATCACCAATCCCGTGAATCACCATACCAGCCGATTTGATTAAAGAAATAACATCTTTAATCATGGGTTCCTTCATAAATGAAAGATAGGCTTCACCGCTTACTTGGTCTGGAATATACAAGACCTTATAGGCCGCTTCTGCTTTTTCTGCCATTTTTGCTACAATTGTATTTGCCTGGTTATGAACTTCTTCACCAAGACCGCCTCTCGCAGGAACAAACAGAACTTTTTCAGATTGCATTCCAGGTGTAAGTTCACCGGCAACTTCTGCCATCGTCGATCCACCAGTTACCGCAATGATATGTTTCTCTTTCCATTGCCGTTTCATACGTGTTGCACAAGCTTTTCCAAGTTCACTCTTTACCCAAGGTGACTGATCACAGTCTCCTGGAACAATAATGACCTCAGTTAAGCCTAACTTTTCACTTAACTGCTTTTCAATTACGTTTATACCCGTTATCTCACGCATTATTCCTTCCAAATTTTCCAGAACTTCCATTCCTTCATTGGAAAGCTTTATACCTGAGCTGTACACTTCCACCAAATTTTGATTTTTTAAGAAATCAATTTCGCTGCGAAGTGTTCGTTCTGTAAGACTCATACCTGTTGCCAGACTGCGTCTTCCTACTGGCTGCATAAATTTAATTGTACGCAGGATGTGATAACGTTTTTGCATAATGGAAAGCAAATCGGGTAATAATTTTCTTTGTACCTCTATAATTGAATCCATTTTATAAAACTCCTTAAACATACCAGCTGGACTATTTAAGTCCCGCGTAGACATTTAGTGTCCCACATACTGCAAAAAAATATTCCTGCTACACTCTTATCGTAACAGGAACTTTCTTTTTATTCAACTTTTAACCACATTAATTTTCAATAAAAGAATAAAGTGCTGCTTTTTCAATTCTTCCGTATTGGATAATTTCACTCTTCCATGTAAGTACAGGGATCATCAGCCCGTATTCCTCGGTTAATTGGTCATCAGAATAGATATCAATTTCTTGATAGCGCATTCCCGTCTCTTGTGAAAAGTCCTCTAAAATCTTTTTTGCGGTGTCACAAAGTGGACATTTTCCTCTGGTGTATAATACTAAATTCGGTTTTCCCATGATTGTTTCATCCTTTTCATTCATATCTTTTACGTTTTGATGAGGAAGGTAAACCTAACTGATCCCGATACTTTGCTACAGTACGACGGGACAGAACGATTCCTTGTTCAGCTCGTAACCGCGCTGATAACTCCTGATCTGAAAGCGGCTTTTGCTTATTCTCTTCACTAATCATCTTTTCAAGGGCACTTCTTGCATTCTTCCCTGATATTTCTTCATCCATGGTCGATTGAAGAGAGGAAGAGAAAAACTCTCGCATCTCAAATGTTCCAAAGGGCGTCTGTACATATTTATCCTTTACTGCCCTGCTTACTGTGGATTCGTGAATGGCAAGTTCATCTGCAATTTCCTTCATCGTCATAGGCTTTAGTTCGTTCATTCCAGTTAAGAAACATTGCGTTTGCTTTTCAGCAATCTTACCCATCACGTTGAGTATGGTTTCCTTCCTGTGCTGAATTCCCTTTGATAACCATTGATACTCCTGCCACTTTTCCTGCCAATATCGATTCAAATTCTGATCTTTTGATTCTTTCAGCTTCTTAAGATAGGTTTTATCCGCATTAAGTCTTGGTGAATTCCCTTCATAATCACCAACAACTAATCTTCCACCTCGGTTTTCCACAACAACGTCAGGTACGATATAAGCCGGGCGGTCCATGCTATAGTGTGCTCCTGGGCGAGGATTTAACCCCTGTACATAATCGAAAACAGCTTGAATGTCCTGCATTGAAACACCAAGGTGTTTCGCAATCCCTTTCCACTTCTTCTCGACAAAGGGAAGAAAATTATGTTCGAGGATAATTTCAGCCAATTCATTAGATCCATCAAGTCTAGCCTGTATGAGGAGACACTCCTGCAAATCCCTCGCGGCAATTCCATAGGGCTCAAGTTGCTGCAATTCCTTGAGGCACTCCTCTACTTCTAATAAAGAGATACCATTCGTTTCCGCTACTTCTTCAATATTTATCCGTAAATACCCATTGCTATCAAGATTATAAATTAATTGCAAAAATAAAGACTCCTGCTGCTTTGTCAGCTCATGGACATTTAGTTGAGACAACAAGTCCGCTTCAATAGAAGAAGTTTCTTCACCAATTTGTTCTAACCAATAGGCAGCATCTTGGTTTCCTGCCTGTGTGCGCTTTTTATTTTGTCGAAACATTGGTTCAAATGTTACTTGAGATGGATGTTCAAGAGACAGTAGTGGATTCTCCAGCATCTTATTATCTAAGTATTCCTGCAGCTCTTGAGCTGAATATTGCAAAAGGGCAATCGCCTGGCTCAATTCCTGAGTCATTGCTAACTTTAAGGTTTGCTGTTGAAAAAGTCCCATTTTCATATCCATTCATTATGACCTCCATTCCCTCAATTTTACAACAACAAAAGAAAACGGAATAGCAATATCGTTGAAAGCGCTTACCTTTTTGTGCTGCCTAGCTCCGGTTAACAGGGTTATGTCTATTTTATATGCAAACGAAGATCATTATAATACAAAAAGAAGACCCTCCGCATCATTTTGAGTCAATCGTTTTCTATCAACGTACACATTATTTTTCCCCTTGACTTGATTTTACAATATTTTTCATTTTTATTCTGAACTTTTTCATTTAAGTGGTTTTACTTGGTAATAAACAGGAATTAATCCAACTATTAAGTAGTTAAAAATACGATTAATAAGAGGAGGGATTTTTTCATGTTTCGTCACCAAAAAGAATTGCAATTTGAAGTTAAGATAGATCGTCCAGATCCAATGTTAGCTCGTCAAATACAAGAAGTGCTCGGCGGCCAGTTTGGTGAAATGACCGTTATGATGCAGTACCTTTTTCAAGGCTTTACCTGCCGAGGAGAAGAGAAGTATAAAAATATGTTAATGGATATTGGTACGGAAGAAATCGGACATGTAGAAATGCTCTGTTCACTAATCAGCCAACTGCTTGATGGAGCTTCTCCGGCAGATCAAGCTGAAGCCGCAAAAGATCCGGCAACAGCAGCTATTATGGGTGGAATCAATCCTCAACACTTACTTGTAAGCGGGCTTGGCGGCTCCTACTAACTCAAATGGGGTTCCATGGAACGGTTCATATATTGTAGCGAGCGGAAACCCTTTAGCCGATATGCGCTCAAACCTTCACGCCGAAAGCCAAGGTCTTCTACAAGTTGCCCGTTTATATCACATGACAAAAGACGAAGGTGTTCGAGCAACTTTCCGTAAAATGCTTGCCCGCGATCGTTACCATCAGTATCAATGGATGGCAGCCATTGCTGAATTAGAAGAGAAAAACGGTGTGGTAATACCCGCTTCCTTCCCTCCAGAAGCAGAAATGGAGTCTCAAAAAGAAGCCTATGAATTCTGGAACCTATCAGAAGGTGAAGAATCCGGTAAAGGACTCTGGGCAAAAGGAAGTGCCCCTGATGGAACAGGCGACTTTGTCTATATTGCGAATCCAGTTGCAAAAGGACAAGTCCCTATTCACCAATTCCTGCAACAGAATTACATCATGACTTAGATGGGAAAACAACTGACAAGTAAATGAAAAGCCCCTTTCCAAATGGAAAGGGGCTTTTACTATGACTGCCGAAAAATGAACATAAAAAAACCATTATGCAACAACATAATGATCACTGATGCCCTCGGCAGGAATCGAACCTGCATTTCAAGCTTCGGAGGCTTGCGTGCTATCCGTTGCACTACGAGGGCTTAGTAAATTCAACAACGAAATTAATTATATGCTAGAACACGTAAGTTTGCAAGGGGAAAGAACGTTTTAAATAATCCATACATGGGTATTCTGTATAAAGGAATTCATATCCGTTAAACGGCTATTTTTTCTACATAGAAATACAGATACAGCTAGTAAGGTTATTGTCGAACAATATAGGGAAAATAAAGGCTGTTTTGTTTGACCTATATTGACCAAAAAGTGTATCATACATACATAAAGGATTTCCTTGCCAGGAACCTAAATTACTCGTTAAAACCAAGGAGGAAGAAAGCATGAATTTAATTCCTACAGTTATTGAACAAACAAGTCGCGGGGAGCGTGCCTACGATATTTATTCACGCCTATTGAAAGATCGTATCATTATGCTTGGAAGCGCAATTGATGATAATGTTTCTAACTCAATTGTTGCTCAGCTTCTATTCCTTGAAGCAGAAAACCCTGAGAAAGACATTACTTTATACATCAACAGCCCTGGCGGCAGTATCACTTCCGGTATGGCGATCTACGATACTATGCAATATATTAAACCAAATGTATCAACAGTATGTATTGGTATGGCAGCATCAATGGGTGCATTCTTACTCGCAGCAGGTGAAAAAGGCAAGCGCTTTGCCCTTCCGAATAGTGAAGTAATGATTCATCAACCACTTGGCGGAGCACAAGGTCAAGCAACTGAGATTGAAATTGCGGCTCGTCGCATCCTTCACTTGCGTGATAAACTAAATCAAATTCTTTCAGAACGTACTGGTCAACCAATGGAAGTCATTCAAAAAGACACCGAGCGTGATAATTTCATGACAGCTTCAAGAGCAGTGGAATATGGCTTAATTGACCAAGTCATCACTCGTAGTATCTCGGAAGATGTTGAAAAAAAGTTAGATAAATAAGTTTACCTAAGAGCACCGATAGCTACATATCGGTGTTTTTTTTATTTATGGGTACAATTCTTCCGGGTCAGCCAATCTTTTCTGCCTGGATGGATGCCAAATATTCGTTGCTGACTCTTTTTTGGTGTGCTTTGGAAGGTAGACTCCCTTTTTTTACTGGTTTTCGGTCGTCTTTAACCCACCCATTCTTCCCTACACGCCAGTCATTCTGCCCGAACTTCGATTGATTCTGCCCGTTCAGCCATTTATTCTGCCCGAACTTCGATTTATTCTGCCCTAGCACTTTTTTTGCCTGGATAGCTGCCAAAAATCTGTTGCTGGCTGATCAGCCCACTTTTCGTATCCAAATAAAAAAACCACCATCCTCTTTCATTAAGAGACGGTGGTTAACTATTATCCTTCTTGTTCAATAAACGCTTGTAGGGTAGAGATTGCTTCTTCTTCATCTTTTCCGTCTGCGATTAGAGAGATGGTAGCTCCTGAGCTGACGGCCAGGCTCATTAACCCCATAATGCTTTTAGCGTTGACTCTTTTCCCATCTTTTTCAAGAAACACATCAGAGTTAAAGCGCGTTGCTTCTTGGACAAACAACGCTGCTGGTCTAGCTTGCAGACCTGATTTCAGAAGAACTTCTACTTGTTTCTCAACCATCTAATCCCATCCTATCTATTTTTGTCATGCTTTTTGGCTTGCGAGTCCTTCTCCGCCTCGTAATTTATCAGCGATTTGATCTATCTTTCTTAACCGATGATTAATACCTGATTTGCTTATATTGCCGCCGGATACCATTTCCCCCAGCTCTTTAAGCGTAATATCTTGGTAGGCTACTCTAAGCTCAGCAATTTCACGGAGTTTATCCGGTAAAATATTAAGACCAGCTTCTTTTTCAATAAAGCGGATATTTTCAACCTGACGCAGAGAAGCACCGATGGTTTTATTTAAGTTTGCCGTTTCACAATTGACTAGACGGTTGACTGAATTTCTCATATCACGCAGAATCCTAACATCCTCGAAACGTAATAACGCAGAATGTCCACCGACAATTGTTAGGAAATCAGAAATTTTTTCAGCTTCTTTCAAATAGACAATAAAGCCTTTCTTCCGTTCCAATGTTTTAGCTTTTAAGTCAAATTTATTCATTAATTCACAAAGAGTATCATTGTGTTCTTTATATAATGACGATATCTCGAGATGATAGGATGACGTTTCAGGATTATTGACAGAACCGCCTGCGAGGAAAGCACCTCGTAAATACGCTCGTTTACAACATTTTTTTGTGATAAGCTTTGGTGATACACCATGAAGAATCTCAAAGCCTTCTCCAATAATTTGCAAATCAGCTAGGATATCTTGGCCGTTTGCAGATATTCGGACTATATAAACATTGTTCTTTTTGAGCTTCATCTTTTTACGAACGAGGAGCTCCATCTGTACATCATAGCTTTTTTTCAATAAGCTATAAATCCTTCTAGCTATGGCCGCATTTTCAGTTTGTATATCAATAACCAGTTTACGATTTGATAGAGAAATCGAGCCATTCATCCTGATTAATGCACACAATTCAGCTTTGTCACAGCAATCTTTTCCTTCCAGTGTTGTCAATTCCTTTTTTGTTTCAGAAGCAAAAGACATGGATTTACACCTCCAGCCCGAATTCTATTAAGCATGGACGACTGCAAAATGAGAGCCGTATCAAGACATATGATTTCGTTATTTTTTAATTTTTCTTTTTCTTTCTTGAAGCAGTATACCATAAAGCAGCCCAGCCACTTTTTTTGTATCATGGCGAATGGCATTTTCCTCATAATTAAAGATTTCACCTTGTACGATTTCCAGGTTGAGATCAATGAGTGCGTCAACGTCAAAGAATACAGGCTTCGCTGATTCTTCTTTATATAAATTCTGTACCTCAATCGGTATATCCTGATTATTGACTAGAATACTATCAATCGCAGCACAGTCCATATGATTATAAATGGCTTTTACATGGTCACTCGCTGTGTAATCAAGTGTTTCACCGGCTTGAGTCATTAAGTTGCAGATATATACTTTTTTTGCCTTTGATTTGCAGACTTCTTCACCAATTCCAGGCACCAGCAGGTTTGGAAGAATGCTTGTATATAAACTTCCTGGACCAATGACTATTAAATCCGCCTGTCTTATTGCTTGAATCGTTTCTCTAAGTGGTTCAATTTCTTCAGGTGTTAAAAAGACACGTTTAATCTTCTCTTCAGAAGCCGGTATCTTTGATTCACCGGAAACAATTGAACCGTCCTCCATTTCCGCATGAAGAACAACACTCTGGTTCGCTGATGGGAGTACCTTGCCTCGGACATTTAACACCTTGCTCATTTCTTGAATTGCGTGGACAAAATCACCGGTAATAGAGGTCATGGCGGCTAACAGAAGGTTCCCAAGGGAATGGCCGGACAATTCGTTAGTACTGGCAAATCGATGCTGAAACATCTGTTCAACAAGCGGCTCCACATCTGATAAAGCAGCAAGTACATTTCGAATATCGCCCGGTGCTGGAATATCTAACTCGCTGCGAAGCCTGCCTGAACTACCACCATCGTCTGCAACCGTTACAATAGCCGTAATGTCTACTGGATAACTTTTTAGTCCCCTGAGCAGAACAGGAAGGCCTGTACCTCCGCCAATAACCACTACCTGCGGTTGATCATTCGTCATCTTTATTCACCTTGCCAGCCTTTAACTTAATATCACGATGAGAGACCTGCGTTTCATAATCATCTTTATAATAATCCGCAAGGTATTCTGTTAGTGCAACCGAACGATGCTGTCCTCCCGTACACCCAATAGCGATGACAAGTTGAGACTTTCCTTCACGTTTGTAATGAGGCAGCATAAAATTAAGTAAATCAAGCAGTTTCTCTAAGAATTTCTGTGTCTCATTCCATTTTAAAACATAACTTGAAACCTCATCCTCCAACCCGGTCTTCGTCCGCATATGTTCAATATAGTAGGGATTTGGCAGGAATCTTACATCGAAAACTAAATCGGCATCAATTGGCAAACCATGTTTAAAGCCAAATGACGTTACATTGAGCGTGAAAATTGGCTGCTTATCAGCTGAAAATTCGGTAAGAATTTTTTCACGTAGTTCTCGAGGACTTATCTTAGACGTATTATAAATAGTCTGAGCTCTGCCTTTTAATTCATCTAAGATACTTCGTTCAATTTTAATACCCTCAAGAGGTAATCCAGATGGTGCAAGCGGATGAGTTCTTCTAGATTCCTTGTATCGGCGTACAAGTGCTGAGTCATCTGCATCTAGAAAAAGAATCTGCGGTGTTATCCATGGAGCAGCAGCTAAATCGTCCAGTGCTGTAAATAGATAATCAAAAAATTCACGGCCGCGTAGATCCATAACGAGCGCGACTTTATTCATTTTATTTCCAGAATCCTTCATTAATTCTAGAAATTTAGGCAATAATGTCGGTGGTAAATTATCTACACAGAAAAAACCTAAATCTTCAAAGCTTTGCATGGCTACTGTTTTTCCTGCTCCAGACATTCCTGTAATCACGACTAACTGCGTTTCATTTGTATCCCCATTTGCCATACTCCGCACCCCCTTGTATTTATTTCTCTTTATCTTTATCTTTGTTTAACCTGGATCAAGTCGATAAGACAACAGCTTGAATTCAGGTGTATATGTGAAGGTTCCATAGATAATCCCAGTACCATGAATCATGTAATCCAGGATATGAGAATCTCCTTCAGCCATATCTAGATTCTTTATTTCTTCGGTTGAATGCCAGGCAAGTTCGCCCTCTTCACAAACTTCAACATTGATTCCATCAGATTCTGTTGCGAAAAAGGTAAACATCATCCATTCAGATAATACTTTATCTTCTTCTTTCATGATAAAAGTAAAAATTCCTTTAAGTGATGGGTTTCTTAAATATACGCCTGTTTCTTCGCGATATTCTCGGATACAAGCATCTCTAACAGACTCTCCTTGCTCCATTTTCCCGCCAGGCGCTACCCACCAGCCGCGTCTTGGCTTTTTCAATAAAAGCAGCTGATTATCTTTTACTAGTACACAATTGGTCACACGCTGCACATTCTTCACCTCAATTGTAAATGCCTCAATACTAATCGTTTATTCAAATTGGGCGCTGCCCTCAAAATTATTTTTAGATTCCTTTATTATACTATTTTTAAAAGACACCCACAATGAACAACGACTAGGAATTTCCTCCAACCTTTCCTCTGCTGATTTTTCTCTTTTTTATTTATGATTATCCCAATACAAAAAAGACACAGATGGGGAACATCTGTGTCGGCAAAAATAATTATTTATAAAAGGGGGTCAATTTCTACCTTAACTATAAACAATTTATATTGCACTACCATTACGCTTGAGTTAAGACACGATTACGAAATGTTAATGTTTAGTGTCTTCGTAAGCGATTCAGGCTTTTAATTTCATACTCTCAGCTAATTCCTCAACAAAATGCTGGGCGCTTTGCGCAGCAATACTTCCGTCTCCAGTAGCTGTTACAATTTGACGGAGGGATTTTTCGCGGATATCGCCTGCTGCAAAAATACCGTCTACCTTTGTTTCCATACGTTCATTGGTTTCAATGTATCCCATTGCGTTTGTAATACCAAGATTTAAGAAAGGCTTGGTTAAAGGATTCATCCCAATATAGATGAATACGCCGTCTGCTTTACGCTCTACTTCTTCACCATCAATGGTAGAAACAAGGGTCACGCTGCCGACTTTTCCATCCTTCTCATTAATTTGCTTGAGCGTATGATTCCAAATAAAATCAATTTTTTCGTTAGCAAACGCACGATCTTGAAGAATTTTCTGAGCACGAAGTTCGTCACGACGATGGACAATCGTTACCTTAGATGCAAAGCGAGTTAGATACACCCCTTCTTCAACTGCTGAATCTCCACCTCCTATGACGAATAGTTCTTTCTCTTTAAAGAAAGCACCGTCACATACTGCACAATACGAGACACCACGTCCGCCTAATTCTTGTTCGCCTGGTACGCCAATTTTTTTATATTCAGCTCCGGAAGAAATAATAACGGCGCGTGCTTTATATTCTTTCGAACCAGCAACCACCGTTTTATATTCCTTACCATCAATAATCTCTTTAACGTCTCCGTATGCATATTCAGCACCGAATTTTTTTGCATGGTCAAACATTTTGGTTGAAAGTTCAGGTCCAAGAATATGGTCAAACC
>NZ_JAZVJO010000265.1:0-8537 GCF_059453735.1 Peribacillus sp.
AATCAGTCATGCAGAGCGTATACGAGAAGTCGTGGAGGAAATTGTGTTAGCAGACGAGGTCGGGTTGGACGTCTATGGGGTCGGCGAGCATCATCGGAGGGATTACGCAGCCTCATCACCAGCGGTTGTTTTGGCCGCAGCTGCTTCACGGACAAAACGGATACGGCTTACTAGTGCTGTTACGGTGTTATCTTCTGACGATCCAGTGAGAGTATTTGAACAATTTTCAACACTTGATGCGATTTCAAATGGCCGGGCAGAAATTATGGCGGGCCGGGGTTCTTTTATCGAGTCCTTTCCGCTATTTGGATATGACTTAGATGATTATAATGAATTGTTCGATGAGAAGCTGGACTTATTGTTAAAAATCCAGAAGTCCGAAAAGGTGACTTGGGATGGCAAGCATCGTCCGGCAATTCAAAATCTTGGTATCTACCCGATTCCTGTTCAAAATCCGTTACCTGTTTGGATTGCCAGCGGCGGGACACCACAATCAGTTGTTCGGGCAGGCATGCTTGGACTGCCGCTCGTCCTAGCGATTATTGGAGGAAGCCCGCGGCAGTTTGCCGGGCTTGTACAACTTTATAAAAGAGCCGCTAAAGAGGCGGGGCATGATGTAACTAAGCTGCCAATTGCCTCACATTCACACGGATTTATTGCCGAGAGTACAGAACTTGCAGCAGATAAATTCTTCCCGTCCACTCAGCAAGCGATGAATGTTATAGGAAGAGAGCGCGGGTGGGGGGAATATACGCGGGCAACGTTTGATTCTGCACGTAGCTTAGAAGGCGCCCTCTATGTTGGAGATACGGAGACAGTCGCAAAAAAAATTATTCATCTCCGCAAAAACGTGGGGATTACACGCTTCATGCTGCATGTACCCGTAGGATCAATGCCGCATGATGATGTAATGAAAGCCATCGAACTGTTGGGTAAAGAGGTGGCCCCGATTGTTCGGGAGGAAATTCGCAGATGGGAAGCTGAGGGTGAAGAGGAATTCTAAGCTTTACATTGCTTTCACCAAACTTAATGTCGGATTAAACTTTTTTAGGTATAATAAAACATACAGTATACTTACAGCATCCGGGAATTTGTAAACGATTCTCGGATTTTCATTTGCCGTTTAGTATTCGAAGAATTTACTAGGGCAATGATAAAGATGAAGCTACTGAAACAGGTGCGATAATAGGAGGTTTATGGATGCATAATCATGATATTTTAATCAGAGTACGCTATGCTCTAGATATAAAAAATAACGATATGGTAGAGATGTTTAAACTTGGCGGCGTGAACGTGACTAAAGAAGAAGTACTAGAGATGCTTACCAAACCAAAAGAAGATGACTACGATGACTACGACGATGATGTCGATTTTTATGATTATGAAGAGGAAGAAGATACGATCAAATGCAATAATAAGATGATGGAATCATTTTTGAATGGCATGATTATTTTTAAAAGAGGAAAACAACAGCCAAAACCAGGACAACCAGAGAGCCCAGCACCGACAGGGAAGGAAAGTGTGAATAACGTCCTTCTTAAGAAATTAAAAATCGCGCTGAGCTTAACCAGTGAGGATATGATTGATATCTTGAAAGAAGCAGGCGTCGATATAACAAAAGGTGAGTTAGGGGCCATTCTAAGAAAAGAAGGTCATCGAAATTATAAACAGTGCGGCGACCGATATGCTCGTAATTTCTTAAAAGGGTTAACGTTGAAATATAGAGGATAACGAGAAAACAATAGGCTTGGGTAATAAGGAGAAATCTTTATTACTTGAGCCTTTTTGTGTGCAAATTTATTATTCATTGGCTATGTAAAGTTTAATTGTATTTTGGAATTCGTTTTATTTTAAACGCTTGGAGTTATCTGAGTTTTATTACTTATTTTACGATAATTATAAATGTACAGTAATACTATTTTCCATAGTTAATTGAATCAGATTGAATTTATTTAAATTAAAAGGAAATGAAAAATATTTATGGTTAATATTTACTTTTATATCGACTGTTGATATAATGAAAGTATATCAACAGTCGATATAACGTCAGACGATAGGTGGTGTAACGATGGACGATAGTGCTCCTTTGACAGAAGGTGTTTATTACATCCTTGTTTCTTTATATGAGCCCAGACATGGATATGGAATTATGCAGTTTGTTTCCGAACTTAGTAATGGTCGTGTTGAGCTTGGCCCTGGAACGATTTATGGAGCGATTAAAACATTGGTTAAGCGTAAATGGATTGTTCCTTTAGATGAAGGTGAACGAAAAAAGGAATATGTCATTACGGATGCTGGGAAGTTAATGGTTGAAAATGAAATGAAACGACTTTATGAATTGCATCACAACGGTTTGCTCATTACGAAGGGGGAGAAGTAGCTGTGAAGAAAGTTAGGTATCGCTTTTATTTGGATTATGAAAAAGAAGAAAAGTGGATTAATGAGATGGCCGAGCAAGGCTGGCACCTTAAAAAGTGGTTTTTGGTAAGGTTCACCTTTGAAAAAGGAGATCCGGGATCATTTATTTACCGCAATGAATTCATCATTGAAAAGTCTAAAAAAGAGAAGAAGGAATACTTTGAATTGCTTGAAGACAGTGGACTTACCATTATTCATGAATCTGGTGGCTGGATTTACATGAAGAAGGCAGCAGCAGAAGGACCTTTTGAATTATATACAGATACACATTCAAAGATTGATTATTATAAGCGCATGTTAAATATTTTTCTCGTGCTCTTTTTCGTTAATGTATTCGCGGGAATTGTGAACACAGGTATTTTAGGAGATCAATCACTGCCTCAATTGATGAACTCAGTTATTGGTTTTCTGAACATAGCTGTTGCCATTATTCTAACGTTTCCAATTATAAAGATCATCCAGCGAAAAAGGGCATTAAAGAGATCAAAGGATTTATTTGAGTGAATGATGATATTTCCATGTAGGCGATAAAAAAGCAGAAGGCGACTAAGGGGCCTTCTGCTTTTATGTCTTTGAAATAAATCGGAATATTCAAAATAAAACTTTTTTAAATTACTATCCTCGTTTATTATAAAAATGAGAGGTGGTGTTGGTGTTGCTGAATGAAATAGCTAAGGATTTGTCTCTTCCAGCTCTTTTATTGGATTTAGATGCTTTTGATCAAAATTGCAAAAAGATTGCTGAAAAAGCAAATGGTAAAACGATTAGAATTGCTACTAAATCAATCCGATCTATTCCAGTTTTAAAGAGAATTCTCCAATCCAGCCCTATCTTTAAAGGCGTAATGTGTTATAGCCCCGATGAAGCTATTTTTCTTGCAGAACAAGGTATTGAGGATATCCTTATAGGTTATCCTTGCTTCGATCGCGAAGCTCATACTAAAATAGCAGAATTAAATGGTGAAGGTAATCAAATTACCTGTATGGTCGATTCAATTGAACAGGTTACGCAGTTAAATGAGATTGCTAAAAAGGCAAATGGTTTTTTTTATTTATGTATTGATATTGATATGAGCACCACGTTTGGCAGCCTTCATTTTGGGGTGAGGCATTCTCCATTAAGAACGCCTGAAGAGGTCATTCAGCTAGTCCGCTATATAAAGGAATATCCGACACTAAAGCTGATTGGCATCATGGGCTATGAAGCTCAAATTGCTGGGGTAAGTGATCATCTGCCTTCTCAGAAACTAAAAAACATAGCTATTTCTTTTATGAAAAAGAAATCGATCGATAAAATTAAAATGCGAAGAGAGAAAATTATTCACTCTCTTGAGAGAGAGGGTCTTCAACCGTTATTTGTAAATGGAGGCGGGACGGGAAGTCTTGATACGACGTCGAAAGAAGAAGGTGTTACGGAACTAACTGCGGGTTCAGGCTTCTATGCCCCTCTGTTATTTGATTATTACCGAGATTTCCGCTTCACCCCTGCCTTATTTTTTTCGTTGCCAATCGTTAGAAAACCAACCCCCAATATTTATACTTGTCTTGGAGGTGGATATGTTTCATCTGGAGTGCATGGTCAGGATAAGGTGCCTATGCCAGTTTACCCGCCGGGTGGTAAACTATTACCATTTGAAGGAGCAGGGGAAGTGCAAACCCCTGTTTATTATGAAAAGGAAACGTTGGAAATTGGAGATGTCATCATCTTTAGAGCAGCTAAAGCTGGAGAAATTTGTGAACGATTTAATGAAATTATTTGTTTTGCTAATGAACGAGTTGTAGACCAATTTCTTACCTATCGGGGGGAAGGGAAATGCTTTCTGTAACGAAAACCGCGCAAGGGAAATGGGAAAATTGGTCTCGAACGTGTGAATGTACTCCCGAAAAAATCCTGTATCCGTCCTCAATTGAGGAGGTTGTATCATTCGTTAAAGAAGCGGTGAAACAAAAGAAAAAGATTAGAGTAGTAGGAGCAGGGCATTCATTTAGTGATTTAGTAAAAACAGATGATTGGCTGGTATCACTTGATTTACTAAGTGGAATTGAACAACTTGATGAAGCAGCTAGTACAGTTACCGTTCTGGGTGGCACCAGGTTATTTCAATTAGGAGAAGAACTTGGTCAAGAAGGATATTCTCAAGAAAATTTAGGGGATATCAATGTCCAGAGTATTGCGGGGGCTATTTCAACTGGAACACATGGAACAGGTCATGAATTTGGCAATATACCAACCCAAGTAGTAGAACTTGTCATTGTTACAGCGTCAGGAGAGGTACTTACTGTCTCCGAAGAACACAATCCTCAATATTTCAAGGCTTGTCTGATATCTCTCGGAGTTCTTGGAATAATTGTGAAAGTAACACTGAAAATAATTAAAACACCTATATACGAATATAGAAGTGAAAAAATAGAATATCCACTTTTTGAGCAACAGCTTGAATGCTATATCAACGAAAACCGTCACTTTGAGTTTTATCTATTCCCCTATTCAGATCTTGTCCAAGTTAAAACGATGAATATTACGAAGCGTAAACCACGGCGCTTATTTTCCCACAATTTAAAAAATCTAATTCTTGAAAACTACTTGTTTTTTATACTGTCAGAGGTATGTCGATTGTTCCCAAAAAGCAGTCGAACGATTAGCAGATTATCTGCGAAGGTTATTGGAACAACAACCATTGCGGCTAATAGTCATGAGTTATTTGCTACTCCAAGACTAGTGAAGTTTAGAGAACTAGAATATAGTATTCCCCTTCAATATTTTAAGAGTGCCATTCAAGAACTTCGAGAGTGTATTGAAGTAAAGAAGCATAAGGTTCATTTTCCGATAGAATGCAGGACGGTCAAAGCCGATGATATATGGTTTAGCCCTTCTTATCAAAGGGATTCTGCCTACATAGCTTTCCATATGTATAAAGGAATGCCATATGAAGAATATTTTCGAGAGATGGAAGCGATTATGCAGAAATACGAAGGAAGACCACATTGGGGCAAAATGCACAGCCTAGGTAAAAAAGAATTATCTATCTGCTATCCCAAACTACCGGATTTTCTAGCCATAAGGGATGAACTAGATCCGCAAGAAATTTTTCTAAACGACTATATCAAAAAGATGTTGATATGAACGGATTGCTTCCTGCAACTGCACAGACAAATATTGGGATAGTAATATGGCGTTGTCTTTCCACAGTGTCTGGCCTTTGCCCAGACACTTCAACTTTTAAACTCTATTACGCTAAGAATGAAGAAAGCATTATGCCTTCTTCAGAACGACAATTAAACAGAAAAACGATGCAGTACCGCTTTGATCGAGCTGGTTCTTTCTCCTGCTTTTCCCCACAATTACTCGGACGTTCCTTTGAATAATTTTTCATCTTAAAATAAAAATCTATTATTAGCTAAATGAGTCAATTTCATAAATTTGAACCTTAGAGCCAAAAGGGTTTTAATAGGCAAAAAAGGAAGTATTTTCTAAGGTGTCGAAATGAGTAAGTGACCAAATAAGTTCTAAGTTTCTTTTAATAACCTTCTCAAAGTGGTATTTCCGTAAGTGATTTCGGCTTACAGCAACGATAGTGAAGGAATATAAAATGAACGATTAAACGTGTGACCAATTGGAGGTTGATCATATTGGATTCCGGGGAAATGTGCAGAATACTGATTGTAGATGATGAAATATTAATCAGACGGGGGATTATGCATTATTTAGATTGGGAGTCGGAAGGTTTTCAAATCGTTGGTGAAGCTTCAAATGGTCAAGAAGCTTTGGATTTGATAGAAGCATCGTATCCTCACATTATTATTACAGACATTGTTATGCCTATCATGGATGGAGAAGAATTAACACGAATCATCAAAGAAAAATATCCACAAATTCAAATTATTATTTTGAGTAGTTATGGAGAATTTGATTATGTGTGCTCCGCCTTTCAACGTGGAGTGGTCGACTATATTCTAAAACCAAAGCTCGAGGCGGAAAGTCTAATAAATGTTTTGAAAACGGCTGTTAAAAGAATTCCAGGTTTTCAATCCAGAGAAAAGGATTTAAGTATTAATATATCCATCGATCAAATTATCAACAAGTTAGTTTTAGGATACGATGCATATTATGGTTCGGAACAGGTTACAAGAGCGTTTCCCTATAGTCATTACTGTTTAATGGGTGTAGACATGAAAAAACAACCATCTAAGGGTTCGGCTGAATTTTCTGCCCAAGTCAAAGGTAACATTGAGAATATCTTCAACAAACAGCTAAGCGAGATCGCTTACTATTCTTTTAACTTTGATCCGAACATAATCGTATTTCTGGTTAATGTAAATCAAGAAGATTTGACAAAGGTTAGGGATGTTGCCAATCAATTAGCAGCTTCGCATGTTGAGAGTGGTTTTGTTTTAACCGAGGGATTTCAAAAATTTGGTCACTTAGGCAAGGTGTTTAAAGATAGCCTCCTAAATCTGTTAAACTATCGTTTTTATTTTCCAGATATCCTCGTTTTAACTGAATTTGATTTGCCAAGTATTGTGCCTAAAGGTGAAAAATTCAATCTGGATTGGTTTACAGAAGAGTTTATGCGCAAGCACTTTGATTCATCTTTTTTCTATTTAAGGGAATATGCCGAACAATTATCCCACAGTTTTACTATGGATGTTTTTGAATATAAAGCATTTTTCAGTAACATCATATTTAACATCACGATCCTCCTTGGCAATATGAATGATGAAATAAAAGAACTTGAACATAGCAGGTACTCGTTTTTCAAGCTCATTGACGAAGCACATTCTGCAAGAGAGACTATTAAACTATTGGATCGTTTTATTGAGGAAGCGAATAAAAGTATATTCTTAATGCAAAACCGAGCTGAAAATATAAATATGAAAAAGTTCATGGAATATCTTAAGAATCATTATGCAGAGCCGCTTACCTTAACCGATGTGGCTGCAACATTTCATTTTAATCCTTCTTATATCTCGAGTTATTTCAGTGCTCATAATAATGAAGGGTTTATAGAATCTTTGAATAGAATACGAATTGAAGAGGCTTGTAAGCTGCTCCTTCAAGAAGCAGCTGCCATCTCGGAAATCAGTGAAATGGTCGGTTTCTCGGATCACAGTTATTTTTGTAAGGTATTTAAAAAAGTAAAGGGAATGTCCCCTAGTCAATACAAAAGAAAACAATTGATATGATAAGGGACGTGATAAAATATGAGATTCATACCCATGCGTTTTAAACATAATACTTTGTTTATTACAATATCTCTTATTACCTTTATGATTATCATTCTGGTTTCAGTGACCATTACATGGACGACGATTCGGATGTCTGAGCAATTCTTTTTTGAAAAATATAGTATTACGAATGTGAAAATCATAAACGAAATAAAGGAACGCTTTGAGTCTTTTCATTACTCTATCGTAATTGCATCAAATAATATACTGCAAAGCGGTGTGATTAAGACCAATCTTACTGAAGAGCAAACGAATGCTGAGAAAATGATCTCATTTTTTACAATGGGGGAATACATTAAGCAAATACAATCAAATTTTGATACGTATGAGTTTGAAATCATCGTTAAAGGAGAAAATGGGGTCACCTTAACGACCAACCGTCCCCATTGGCCAATTTCTGATCAGGAGCTAGAGGAGAGTATTTTAACAAACAATACACTTAAAGAACCGAAAAGGCTGCTGTATCAATATGATGAACGAAAGAGCGAAACAAGAAGTATTGAGGAAACAAGGTTTGTTGTGGCAACTAAAGCATTAATGGATCGACTTTCCGGCACGGTATATGGCTCCCTGTATTTTTCATTTCGGGAAAGTGAATTCAAAAAGGTCTATGCGAACTATACGAGCCCGGGGAATGATATTTTCTTAGTTGATAAGTCAGGTAGGATTGTTTCCAGTAACCAGTCTCAATTAATTGGACAAAAGGAAGTAGGGCTCCTTCGGTATGCAAAAGAGATTAAAACCAATTCACAAAAGTACATGATTGGGAGTTTTAGAGGGAAGAAGCAGATTATTTTAGTGGAATCACTCCCCTCTTTAGATATGTATCTATTTAATATTATTGACAAGGAAAAGGCATTTGGAAATTTAATTGATAAGAGAAAAATTGTGTTG
>NZ_JAZVJO010000266.1:0-6358 GCF_059453735.1 Peribacillus sp.
TTCTTTCTCAATCACAATCACCTTTTGCCCTAGCTGCGATGCCCTAATTGCTGCGACATAGCCGCCAGGACCTGCTCCAATCACCAATGTGTCTGTTTGCTTCTTTTCCATGTCCAACCCCTCCAGTATGTAAAGTTCCTGCAGATGACAACGCTTGCAATAATACCTGCAGAAAAGAAGAATATTTCTCCTATACTATACTCTATAAATATTGCTCAATAATATCAATTTTTAGAAACCAACATGAGTAATTATTTCCACATTAGACTAGAGTAAGAGATGATAATACTTCTCTTATTTGTCGTTTCCAAGCTCTTTATTCATTCCATCAAGCCGCTTCAATCAGTCTTCCAGCCCCCGACAGTTATATTGCTTCTTGTATGAGACGGATTATTTATTGATTTTCTTCAGTTTCCTATAAACAAAAAACGTTGCCAATCAGAAAAAAATTCCGATGACAACGTCTCAGTGTCTTCTGCTCTATTATCCTTCTAAAAGAAGCTTTTCTGGATCCTCGAGCAATTCTTTCACCTTCACAAGGAATCCCACCGCATCCCTGCCATCTACAATTCGATGGTCATAGGAGAGGGCAATGTACATCATTGGCCGAACTTCTATCCGCTCCATATCAATAGCCACTGGACGATATTGAATAGAGTGCATGCCGAGAATTCCTACCTGCGGGGCATTTAGTATCGGCGTAGATAGCAGGGAGCCAAATATTCCACCATTCGTAATCGTAAACGTGCCTCCTTGTAAATCAGAAAGGCTAAGTTCTGCTTGACGAGCTTTCGTAGCGAGACCCATAATCTCTCTCTCAATCTCCGCAAAATTCATTCGGTCTGCATTCTTCACTACAGGAACGACCAGGCCTTCTGGCGTCGAGACAGCAATGCCAATATCATAATATTTTTTGAGAAGGAGTGCCTCCCCTTGAATTTCTGCGTTCAATACCGGGTATGCCTTTAATGCTCCGATTACCGCCTTAGTGAAAAAGGACATGAATCCTAATTTGACATCATGGGCTTGCTGGAACTCGTCCTTTCGGTTCTTCCTTACATTTATGACTGCACTCATATCGACTTCATTGAAAGTCGTCAATATGGCAGCCGTATGCTGCACTTCGACAAGACGTTTCGCGATTGTCTTACGCCTGCTTGACATCTTAACAATCTCAATCGGGTTTTCTGAACTGGCATAGAATGGTTGCTTTGATAATCGAGCGTCCCAGTCCCCCGATTTCCGGGATATTTCTTTTACATCCTGTCTATTCACACGTCCCATTGGATCAACTACCTTAATCTGACTAAGATTGATTCCTTTTTCACGTGCCAGCTTCCGTGCAGCAGGAGTAGCCATGACCGCCTTCTCCTTCGGCAAATCAATTAATGACACTTCCTCCTTCTTTATAGGAGTAGACAATGAAGCCTGGGGGACTTCCTTACACTCAGGAGAAGAAACCATATCTTCTGCAATTACTGCGATTATCTCTCCGACTTGGACAACATCTCCTGCTCCCTTTCTAACGCTTTCTAAAGTACCACTATACTCGGCGATAATCTCAACGTTTACTTTATCTGTTTCCAATTCGAGAAGGTAATCACCTTTTTCCACGTAATCACCCGTTTTTTTAAACCATTCACTAATTGTGCCTTCCGTAATGGATTCTGCCAAATCCGGAACTTTTACCTCGGCCATCTAATTAATCAATCCTTCCTTATTAAAACTCAACAGGCTTACTTGATCGCGAAACCCGCTTTCATTTCCGAGAAAACCTGATTTATTATCCGTTGCTGCTCTTTCTTATGGACAAGAGGGTCTCCCTCTGCTGGGCTTGCCATCTCCGGTCTCCCAATATAGGAGATTGATAGATGAGATGGTATTATTTCCATGAGATGTTTCTCCATATAACGGAAAGCCCCCATATTCTTTGGCTCTTCCTGTACCCAGATGACCTCCTTCAAGTTCTTATAACGATTAATGAGCCTCTTAATATCTTCTTTCGGGAAAGGATATAATTCTTCGACTCGAATGATATTGAGCCATTCTATTTTTGACCTTCCTTTTACGCTTTCAGCCAGTTCAATTGCGAGATGACCTGTGCAGAGCACAATTCGTTCCACGTTTTCTGGCACTGTACCTAACCCAGGCTGTTCAATCACCGATTGGAAAACACCATTCGTGAATTCCTCAATATAACAGGCGGCTGTTTGATTGCGTAATAAGCTCTTTGGTGTCATGATAATGAGCGGTCTAACCTCATCGCTTTTCAGCATGAAAGCCTGTCTTCTTAACAGGTGGAAGTATTGCGCTGCTGTAGTGAGATTAGCAACAGTCATATTATTTTCAGCGCATAACTGCAGGAATCGCTCCAGCCTTGCGCTGGAATGCTCAGGGCCCTGCCCTTCATAGCCATGTGGCAACAGGACAACAAGCCCGGATTTTTGCCCCCATTTCGCTTGTCCTGTTGAGATGAATTGGTCGAATAGTACCTGGGCACAGTTAGCGAAGTCACCAAACTGTGCTTCCCAGAAAACGAGCGTTTCTTTGGAAAATACGCTATATCCATACTCAAAGCCGAGCACAGCCTCTTCTGATAACACACTATTATGGATAGCGAAAGAAGCCTTGGCTGATTCCATTCCATGCATCAGGCAATATTTTGCTCCAGTACGATTATCTGAAAGAACGAGATGCCGATGCGAGAATGTGCCGCGCTCCGAATCCTCCCCCGTAATCCGAATAGGAATACCTTCATTCAAGATGGAAGCAAAGGCTAATGCTTCTGCATGACCCCAGTCCACCTTCCCTTTGTTCTCAAAAACCTCTTTTCTTCGTTCGAGAATCATTTGCACCTTCCTGAATGCCTCAAAATCCTTCGGCCAATCGAGAAGCTCTGTATTCAACTTCGATAAAGTCAGACGGTCTACCGTCGTATCTTCCTTTAAACTTGAATCTAGAGTACCATTCACCATCTCTTTAAGCGAAGGAATCTTCTCTTGCTCCTTGGAGATTCGAATATGGGCTTCTTTCAGTTTGGCGACCGTCTTCTCCTCAATTATTATCGCTTCCTCTGCTGTAATGGCATTCGAATCAAGCGCGTGCTTCCGGTAAACAGCTGTGATAGTGGGATGGACTCGTACCTTCTTATACATCATTGGATTTGTTGCCATCGGTTCATCCATCTCATTATGACCAAGACGGCGATATCCCATAAGGTCTACAACAATATCGCGATTAAATGTTTGACGATACATAAACGCCAAACTCATGATAGCCAGGCATGCTTCCGGGTCATCTGCATTCACATGGATAACCGGAATATTAAAACCTTTTGCCAGATCACTTGCATATTCGGTTGAACGAGATTCATAAGTCTCAGCCGTAAAACCGATATTATTATTGGCGATGATGTGAATGGTTCCGCCTGTATGGTAGGCAGCCGTCTGGGAGAAGTTCAAGGTTTCCGCTACACACCCTTGCCCAGGGAAAGCTGCATCTCCATGCACGAGAATGCACAAAGCCTTATCAAAATCTTGAGCCGGATATCCTTTGTTCGCCCGGTCTTCCTGCGCCGCTCTTGCATAGCCTTCGACAACAGAATTAGCAATCTCCAAATGACTCGGGTTATTACCCATAGTCACTGTGACTCTCTTTCCGTCATAAACTTTTTCTGCAATCGTCCCCATGTGATATTTCACATCACCTGTAGTACTCAATTCCGGTTTATTTCCTGGATAAGCGGAATGCTGGAATTGGGAGAATATCACTTCATATGGCCTATCCATCACATGAGCAAGAACATTCAGACGCCCACGGTGAGCCATCGCGATAACCACATGATTAATCTCTTCTTCAGCCGATAGTTTCACAACCTCATCAATGGCCGGAACCAATGTTTCAAGCCCTTCTATTGAAAATCGCTTTTGTCCGACATAATTTTTATGGATAAATTGCTCGAATCCCTCTGCAGCCATTAGCTGCTCCATTAACCTCTTTTTATCAATCAATCGGATGGCATCTTCCACATATCCTCGTTCGATATGCCCCTCAAACCATTTCTTTTCCTCATCATTAATGTGATCTATCTCATAACCTATCTTATCCATATACAAATCTTTGAGATAGGAAATAGCAGATAAACCATCTGCGCATTTCCCCTTCATTCCAGGCAAAATAAATTCCACTGGAATCTCTCTCACCTCTTCTTCTCTCAGCCCGTACGTCTTTATATCTCCAATGCCTACAGATTCTCTCCTTTCAATTGGATTGATATCTGCTTCAAGATGGCCTTTTTTCCGGATATTTGCTGCCATGTCCATGACAGCCATAAACTTGCTCATTCTCTGCATCCATTCATTGGCCGACAGCCCTGTTTTTTTCTTCTCGGAATCATCAGCTTCAGGAGAGTCCCATTGGCAAAATAAGCTTCGAAAGCTTTCATCCACCAGGCTTTCATCCGCGAGATAATGTTCATATTGTTCCAATAAATAGCCTAGATTCGGACCATGGAAATCCTTCCATGTAGTTTGGAGCATTTTAAATTGCATGTTACTTTTCCTCCCAGATTATTGTTAGAAAGGCTGCTTGCCTTATGATATATAAAAGTAGCCATTATGAATGCATTAAATTCCATAGCAACCGCGAAAGAATAAGACACAAATCAAAGAGCAAAACCACCGTGTCGCTAGACCTCCTAAAAGCTAACCAAAAGGCTCCCTTAGTTATAGGTGGATAGATGGTTCTAAATTGGAGTAAGGCCAATAAATATAGAAATTCCACTGATAACTGCTAGACGTTCTGAAAAATGACGAGTTCCTTGTACATAAATTGATTGCAACGGCCAGAATGGCTAACGCTCTTTGTCTTACCACCGGAGACCTTGCTAGATTTGTAAAAAATAATGATAAGAGATGAGATAATTACAGTAAATCATTTTTTGTTTATCTTTTTTCTGATAGCAAGCCATCAACGCAAGCATTCTGCTAATTTTCCAACAGTGAAATTATTCACAAAGTCAACCTCTCCAAAAAAGTACTTTTATGGTAAGAATATACTTCCAATAAATTTCTCTATCAAAAATAGCCCAACATAACCCCGCTCCTTAATAGGAGTGGGTCTATGTTGGGCAAAAATCTGATTAAAGTATCAAAAGAACGACAACAAAAAGCTAGTTAAGAAAATAAGGATATAACATACGAACTATCCAATTATTTCTGTCCTCTATGATAAACAATCTAAGCTTTTTAACTTCCAAACCTATTTAACAGCCTGTAGCGGAGGAGAAAACGGCTCATCCTTAGACATATTTTTTTGTATAGGCCTTGTTTTTTTCACTTGTCCGACAATATAAGAGCCAAATGGCAGAAGTGATATAATTTTAATTATCACCATACTAATTAGCAAACTACTAACAAAAAGTGCCCCTACTCTTGTTGATGTATGGTCAAAAAATCCCGCAAAATACGGAGCAATCAATCGTTGCACCTGCCAATGTAATAAGTAGATACCAAAAGAATAATTACTAATGATATTAATTATACGGTAATTAGGTATAATTTGTCCCCAAGCCAAAATCATTGCACTTGTAGCTAATACAAATAAGAGTAAATCAAATCTTTTCGATGATACGCTTATATTTCCGGCTTCATAGGATATATACATAACAACCATAGATGCTGCAAACAGGAGTACTGTAATCCATCTATACTTAACTAGCAGATTAGAAACAGTCTTATAATTTTTTCCTACCGCGTACGCAATCGTGAAGTACGCAAACCAAGCAAGGAAAGGAATATATACAGACATCCCATATTGACTACTCAGATTTGGGACAAGTCTTAATATATCTAGATAAAATACCATCAAATACATACTTAACGGGATCATCCAAGCCATTGAAAGCTTGAACTTTGTTACAAGGTAATGTAAAAAATAAAACTGAAATATAATAAGAATAAAGTATCCTTCAAATCTACCAAAAACAGCATTATCAATGATTTTCTGAGTTAGATTCATATTAGGGGAAAGATATAGTGAAACAAGTGCATCGATAACTGCAAAGGCTAAATAAGGAATAAAAATATATTGTATTCTTTTTTTCCAAAAATTCTTCGGAAGTGTAGTAGGGTACCTATTGGCTAAAATAATTTCTGATAAGATAATAAATGTAGGCGTAGCATAACATAATAACATTCTATAAAAATGATAGTTCTCAATATCTGGGTAACCAATGCTTTTACCTATTTGTGTAGTACAATGCAAAAAAACGATGCTTAGGCAAGCAATTACACGTAATAAATTCCATTCTTTAATCATAATAAAACCATCCATTACTTTTTAGTCTAGCCAATTGTAA
>NZ_JAZVJO010000267.1:0-1993 GCF_059453735.1 Peribacillus sp.
CATGCATGTTCTCTTCAGCCTCTTCCCACGATACGGAATAGCCTTGTCCTTTCGAACAGAAGATGGATGATGAGCTATAGTCGGGATCAGCATTTTTGTTGTATCCAATTCGGTCAATCACCTCTTTTGGATTATGACATCGATCATAGCCGGCAAAGGTCAAGCTTATCGTTCCTTTTCCCTTTGTAAAAGCAGCTAACTGACCGCTGTAATCCATAAATGCAGCGACAGGTACCGATCCAGTCAAAATGGTTCTGTCCCCTTCTGTTTCCGGCGGATTATAGTTTCCATGTGCCTGTTGAATGTCAGAAAGCACCCGACCTATATGATGTAGATCAACCTTAATTTTATAGGAATAATAGGGTTCCAGCAGAATGTTGTCTGCTTTTTCCAAGCCTTGTCTTAATGCCCTAAAAGAAGCTTCTCTAAAATCTCCTCCTGACGTATGCTTATTGTGCGCACGTCCAGTTATAAGTATCACTTTAATATCTGTCAGTGGGGAACCCGTTAAAAGACCGTGATGATCCCTTTCTAAGAGATGTTGTCTAATGACATTTTGATGACCAACAGTCAAATCATCATCATGACATCTGTTCTCAAACGTAATCCCCTTGCTTCGTTCACCCGGTTGGAGGTGAAGATGAACTTCTGCATAATGACCTAATGGCTCAAAATGGCCATACCCTAAGACTGTTGTATCGATACTTTCTTTATACAGTATCTCTGGCTTCTCAAAAGACACAGTGAGATTAAACCGCTCTTTTACCACTATAACCAATACCTCTAACTGAATAGTTCCCATGACATGCAGGTGAATTTCCTGCAAGCTTTCTTCCCAAGTTACAGCCAGAGACGGATCTTCGACATCTAACAGTTTAAAACAACGCAATGCTTCTTTGATATTAACAGTTTGTTCGAAGGAAACTTTCGACTTCAGGGTAGGCACCATTTCGTATGCCGTTTTTTCAGTTGATGCACCGATGCCGTCTCCCACTGATGTCTCTGATAAACCAGCCACTGCAAAAAGTTCTCCGGCTTCTGCCTGCTTGAGCTGTTGAATATGACTCCCGTTATACACACGTATTTGAGTGACTTTTTCCGCTATATTCCTTTCACCATACTTGATTTCATCTCGTACTTTTACCGTTCCACTTAACGCTTTGATAAACGTAAACCTTGTCCCATTTTCATCATGACGAATTTTATAAACACGCCCAGCAAATGGATCCTGACTTCGATAATCGGTCACCGTTAACAGATCTAATTGTTCTAAAAACTCTTCGATCCCGACACCTTGAAGGGCCGAACCATATGCAAGCGGGGAAATGTTTTGTTTATGAATCATTTCTTGAAAAGCGTTAAGCCATAACTCTTGATTATAGCCGTGTTCCATATAATGTTCGAATAGGACGTCACTTCGTTCAGCCACAAATTCAACGAGTTCCTCATTCATCTCGCCATTGGTAAACGAATCGGTGATCGTACAGACATCTTTTGTAATATTCGATTGAATGTCTTTGATGACTTTGTTAACATCTGCACCGACTCGATCAATTTTATTAATAAAGAAAAAAACGGGGACTTGATGTTTACGAAGAAGCTCCCATACCGTTTCTGTATGTCCTTCCATTCCTTCCACGGCACTAATAACGATAATTGCATAATCCATGGCCTGAATGCTTCGCTCCATCTCCGGAGAAAAATCTATATGACCCGGTGTATCAATTAAATAATAGTTCGAATCACGGTAAGAAAACATGGCTTGATCCGCGAATACGGTAATTCCACGCTCTCTTTCTATATGATGGCTATCAAGGAAAGCATCTTGATGATCGACGCGCCCTCGTTGTTTAATACTGTTTGTATAAAATAAAAGCTGTTCAGCAAACGTTGTTTTACCAGCGTCCACATGGGCTAAGATTCCAATTGTTTTATTCATTTAGCTGCCATCCTCCAAAAATTCACTCCTATTTTCAAAAAGAAAAACAGCTGA
>NZ_JAZVJO010000268.1:0-4019 GCF_059453735.1 Peribacillus sp.
GCAGTAATGATAGCACGCCTGCAGGCATCATCGCAGCGAACGTTCCGCCAAGGATAATCGCTGCTGAGATAATGACTGTTCCCATCTTCCTCATAGCGAGCAGCATGGCTTCTCTTACTGGCTGTTCTTTAAATTCATTAAGGCGATCCATTAGGAAGATGCTGTAATCAATTCCTAACGCGATAAGAATGACGAAAGCAAAAAATGGTACTGCCCAGCCGATTCCATCATAACCGAGTAGATCAACATATATTAACTCTGTGATAGAGGCAGCTGTATAGTATGTCAAAATTAATGATAAAATCAAGTAAATCGGCATGACCAATGAGCGCAGCATCAGGAACAAAATAATTGCAATACCTGACAGCATTAAAAGGACTGTACGGGAAAAATCAGCGTCCGATAGATTCCCAAGGTCATGATAAGTACTCGTTGTCCCGCCTATTGCTACTTCGGCATGTTCAAGCTTTGTATCCAATGTTGCTTGTTTAATCACGGCTTCGAGTTCATCAATTTTATTAATCGCATCATTTGAATACGGATTGTTCTTAAAAATCACATCGAGCGTCATGATTTTATGATCTCCAGGCAGATAGGTGTCCAAAACCTGTGAAAAATCATCACTTTCTAAAAGTTCTTTTGGAATATGAACCCCCGCTATACTATCTTCAACCGCTGCAAGACCAGATAAATAGCTTTCGGTTGAATTCAAACCATCATGTACCTGATCAAGCCCTTTAGAGCTTTTCGTCAAACCATTTGATAGTTCATTCATTTGACCATCAAGACCGGAAAAACCAGATAAAAGCTTCTGCTGTCCATTATTAATGCTATCGAGCCCTCCTTCGAACGAAGATAGGTTACCGATAATCTGATTTTGACCATTAGCTGCTGCATTTAAACCTGTTTGCAATTCACTAACGCCGGTAATCAACTTTTCAATCCCATCAGCCAATTTCGGTTGACCGCTTGCAATAGCTGCTAAGTTTTTATTGGCTGTACCAAGCCCTCCTTGGATAACAGCCAGGTTTTTGTTCAACTCCTTCATTCCAGCTGCTACCGGAACCAATCCGGATTCAACCCCTTGAACAGTTTGTTTAATCGTTTGGTAGTTACCATCAGTTAACAGATTCGGATTACTGTTTTCGAGTCCCTTAAAAGCTGAATCTAACTTGCTGAGTGACTTACCCATCGTGGTTAGATTGCTCTGAATCCCATCGTATTCTTTTCTAATCGTCCCTAATCCTGAAGCTGCTTCACGGTACCCCTTTGCTAATTGAGTTGTTCCTGCAGCCAACTCACGGAGATTCATATTTATTTCCTTAAGGCCTTTATTAATTTCTTTAGATCCCATTGAGCCGTCACGTATTCCCTGCTCGATTTTCCCTAAACCTGTTTGAACCTGACCGACGCCGCCTTTCAACTCGTCAGTGCCCTTTATCAGGCTGTCAATTCCATCCGTTGCTTGCTTAAGCTGCGGACTCGATTTCGATAGTTCACTTCCTGCTGTCTTAAGTCCATTGCTGATTTCTTCAATTCCTTCATTTCCTTTGCCGATGCCTTCCCCAAGCGTTGCGGCTTGATTTGGAACAAATAATTCCTTGATTGGCTCACCTGTTGGCCTGGTTACTGAACGTACAGTATCTACACCATCAACTTTACCCAAGGACTCACTGATTTTTTCAGCCAGGCCTATATATTCTTCAGAATTCATTTGTTCATCATTATCAATGACAATTTGAGTGGGCATCGATTGACCCGGTCCGAAACTTTCTGCAATGATATTGAAAGCCTTAATGGATGGAACATCATCTCCAGCTTCTTCCAGAGAGTTATAAGAAACCTCTCCATCATAAGTCAACAAAAAAGGAACACAGATGATTGCGACAAACGTCAAGGCAATGACCGGTCGATTTAGGGCAAATGTCCCAAGAAATCCCCAGAAACGACTCTCTTTATGTTCAAGTTTTCCTTTGGACGGCCAAAACAGTTTCATGCCGAACACTGCCATAAAGAACGGGACCACTGTATAAAGCGCTAATAAGAGAAATGCAACACCAATTGCTACGGCTGCCGCCGATTGATACAGTTTAAATGTGGAAAAACCAATCGCTGCGAACCCGATCATGACAGCTAGACCGCTATAGAATACCGTTTTTCCGCCAGTACGATAGGTTTCTACAATTGCCTCTAAAATCGATTCCTGCTTTGATAATTCTTCCTTATAACGACTTAAAAGTAAGATACAATAATCCGTCCCAATTCCAAATAACACAGCAACTAAGAAAATTTGCGTATAAGAGGAAATCGGAAAATCAAAACGATCGACTAAGAAAGCTACCACCGACTGAGAAGCCAAGTAGCTGAAGCCGACTGTAATCAGTGGAATAATTGGCGTAACAACTGAGCGGAATACCAGCAGGAGCACGACAAGAATAAAGACAACCGTAATCCCCTCTGTCTTCTTCAACCCCTCCTGCGAGTTTGTGTTCAAATCTTCAGAAATGATCCAATCACCTGTAAAGTAATGTTCCACTTTATTGTCTTCAATTCTGTCATATAGAGCTGCTAATACTTGCTTAGGTTCACGATCTTTTATATTCATTGTCAGGGAAACCAATACGGTTTTTCCGTCTTCTGAAACCAGCTGATCTTTTAAGGCAGGCTCATTAAAATGAGTGGCAATCCCCGCAATTCCTAACTTGATTTGATCCTTTTCAAGTGATTGTATTCCCTGCTCTATTTCTGACAGATCAGTATCAGATAATTTCTTTTCGCTTGTGAAGACAAGCGCGGCTGAAGAATCTCCTTCTTTTCGAATGTCATTCAGCAAATCAGCAGCTAGAGAAGAGGAATAGCCCTCAGGAACATCAAGGTTCCCCTTTTCACGGACTAAATCAGCCATCCCTGGAGCCGTAAGCAGTAATCCAGCGACAATGACAATCCAAGCAAATAAAATGACCCATTTTCCTTTTACGATTCCCCTCATTCTAATTCCTCCTGTTGATTTTTCTTCAGATCCACTAGTATCGTTGAGAGTTTTTCATAGGTGATGGTACTTTTATTAACAAGAAAAGCTTCAGCAAGATTGGAAGATGTACACGTTTCCTGCTTCTGTATGTACCTAAGCATATAAAATTAACCATTTGCCAAAGCGTCTGACAATTGATCCTTAATCAGCGATTCAGCCATCCTATTTACAATAAAAGACACCTTTGTATAGCGGTGAATTAATTGAGTAACTTGATCTTTGTTCTCACCTATTCACACCTCTCATTTAGTCAACCTCGTTAACTATTAACATAACAAACTATAATATGGTAAATATTTACTGTCAAATTTAGGTGTATTTTCTTTTTGTTGTTTTTCAAATTGACGTTTGAAAAGTGGAGAAAACGGGCAGAAACAATATATAAAGTAAATCTATTGAGGAGGAATTGATTATGTCAAAACAAATGACTACAGATAACGAAAGCAGCAGTAAGCTATTAAAAGGGATTATTATCGGAGGTATTGTAGGCGGTGCTTTGGCGCTTCTTGATTCAACTACTCGTAAAAAAGTCACTGAAACAGCAGTGGATTTGAAAGATTCGTCAGTCGATATGTTCACACAAGTTAAAGAAAACCCAACTGAACTAAAAGACCAAATGATTGAACGCTTTAAATCAGCTTCAGAAACTTTGAAAGAAGCAATTAGTGATGCTCAAGATTTATATGCTACAGTCAACGAGAATATCTTTGGTAAAGTGAACGAAGTAAAAGAAATATCTACAGAAGCTCTATCAAGCGCAAAAGAAGTAACAGGAGAACTCAAAGGACTTACCAGTAAAGTAGCTGAAGCTGGAACACAATTAACTGAAACTGCACAAACAAATGACTCAAAAACAAGCACCTACGAACCTTCTTCAAAATTATAATAGTTGAAAAATAATTAACATCCATGAATTGAAGAGAAAGGTACCTTTCTCTTCAATTCATGGATGTTAATTATTTTTCAACTATTATAATTTTGAAGAAGG
>NZ_JAZVJO010000269.1:0-10619 GCF_059453735.1 Peribacillus sp.
GAAAAGGGAGAGATTTTAAAATGGCAAAAGTATATTACAATTCGGACGCAAATCAAAATTATTTTAATACGAAACAAGTAGCAGTAATCGGTTACGGTTCACAAGGTCATGCTCACGCCCAAAATTTACGCGACAGCGGTGTTGACGTTATTATCGGAATCAGAAAAGGGAAATCATTTGATAAAGCTAAATCAGACGGTTTTAAGGTTTATACAGTCGAAGAAGCAGCTGAACAAGCAGATGTAATCATGATCCTGCTTCCAGATGAAACACAGCCAAAAGTCTACGAACAAGAAATTAAACCGGGCTTACAAGCCGGAAATGCCTTGCTTTTCGCTCACGGTTTCAATGTGCATTTCAGCCAAATCGTTCCACCGGCAGATATTGATGTCTTACTAGTAGCACCAAAAGGACCAGGTCACCTTGTTCGCCGTACATATGAACAAGAAGCAGGTGTACCAGCTCTGTTCGCTATCCATCAGGACGTAACAGGTGAAGCGAAAGAATTAGCGCTTGCGTATGCAAAAGGGATTGGGGCTTTACGTGCAGGCGTACTTGAAACAACGTTTAAAGAAGAAACAGAAACTGATCTTTTCGGTGAACAAGCCGTATTGTGCGGGGGAGTCACTTCACTTGTAAAAGCTGGTTTTGAAACGTTGACAGAAGCTGGATATCAGCCGGAAGTTGCCTACTTTGAATGTTTGCATGAATTGAAACTAATTGTTGACTTAATGTACGAAGGCGGCTTGGAGAACATGCGTTATTCGATTTCTGATACAGCTCAATGGGGAGATTTTGTATCCGGACCTCGTATTGTGAACGAAAATGTTAAGGCTGAAATGAAGAAAGTATTGAAAGATATTCAAGATGGTGAATTTGCAAAAGGCTGGATCCTTGAAAACCAAGCTAACCGACCTGTCTTTAATGCGGTAAACCAAAGAGAAAATCAACATCCAATCGAAGTAGTCGGTCGTGAATTAAGGAAAATGATGCCATTTGTCAAACAACAACAAACAAAGAAAGAAGTGGTGACTGTTGCGAAAAATTAATATTTTCGATACGACACTTAGAGACGGCGAGCAGTCCGCTGGAATTAATTTGAATTACTCGGAAAAATTAGAAATCGCCTTTCAGTTAGAACGCTTAGGTGTTGATATCATTGAAGCAGGCTTTCCAGCTGCTTCAAAAGGGGACTTTGGTTCCGTTCAAGAAATTGCGAATAAAATCCGTCATGTATCGGTGACCGGACTAGCGCGCTCTGTTAAAGGAGATATCGATGCAGCTTGGGAGTCATTAAAGGGCGGTGCAGAACCAAGATTGCATGTATTCCTAGCTACTTCACCGATTCATCGCGATTATAAATTGAAACTTTCTAAAGAACAAGTGATTGAAACAGCCGTTCAGACCGTTAAGTATGCGGCAGAACGTTTCCCAATTGTTCAATGGTCAGCTGAAGACGCAAGCCGGACCGAACTTGATTATTTGGCTGAAATTGTCGAAGCAGTCATTCAGGCAGGCGCTCGTGTAATTAACATTCCTGATACAGTCGGCTATGCGGCACCTGTAGAATATGGAGCAATATTCAAATATCTTCGTGAACATGTCCCATCTATAGATAAAGTGAATCTTTCAGCTCACTGTCATGATGATTTAGGGATGGCGATTGCGAACTCATTAGCAGCAATCGAAGCGGGAGCCACTCAAATTGAAGGTACGATTAACGGAATCGGAGAACGTGCTGGAAATGCTGCGCTTGAAGAATTAGCGGTGGCCTTACGAATTCGCTCTGATTTCTATCAAGCAAAAACAGATTTAACCCTAAATGAAATTAAACGGACCAGTGATTTAGTTAGTAAGTTAACCGGATTTGCTGTTCCGCCAAACAAAGCGATTATTGGGCGTAATGCCTATGCACATGAATCAGGTATTCATCAGGACGGCGTATTAAAGGAAAAAACAACGTATGAAATCATTTCTCCAGAGCTTGTTGGCGTATCGTCGAATGCACTTGTCCTAGGTAAACACTCTGGGCGTCATGCATTTAAAGATCGTTTGAAAACGTTGAAGCTTTCCGTTTCAGATGAAGAAAGCAATCGTCTATTCGTTCAGTTTAAGGAATTAGCGGATAAGAAAAAAGAAATGACCGACGAAGATTTAGTTGCTCTTGTACTGGAAGAGAAAACATCAAAGGATAATCGTTTCTTTGAACTAGAATCCATGCAGATCAGCTATGGAACAAAACAAGTTCCGACGGCAACGGTCAGGCTGAAAAAAGGCGAAGAGGATATCATTAGCGAAGCAGCAACGGGTGCTGGGAGTGTTGAAGCGCTTTATAATACGCTGGAACGATGTATCGCTAGCGAAGTGAACTTACTTGATTACCGAATCCAATCCGTTGGAGCTGGGCGAGACGCTTTAGCTCAAGTATTTGTCACGATTCGATACAAAGGAACAGAAACAAGAGGCAGAGGATTGGACCAAGATGTATTGGAAGCTTCTGCTAAAGCTTACTTGAATGCGGTAAACCGTGTAATTTACTTAAGTGAGAAAGAACCAATTTTACAATAAAAAAGTAAGGGAAGGGGAGATTTCGATGAAACGGAAAATAGCAGTATTACCGGGAGATGGAATAGGTAGAGAAGTAACACGAGGTGCCGTCGAAATTCTCGAAGCAGTTGGAGAACAATTTGGTCATGACTTTGAGTTTCATTTTGGAGAAATAGGCGGGAGGGCTATTGATATTACAGGTTCACCGCTCCCAGATGAAACAGTCCAATTGTGCAAGAGCAGCGATGCCGTTCTTTTGGGTGCTGTAGGGGGACCTAAATGGGATCAACAACCAATGCACTTAAGGCCTGAACGCGGATTACTTAAAATCCGCAAGGACCTTAACCTTTATGCCAATCTTCGGCCAATCAGCTTCTATTCGAGTCTATCGGAATCTTCTCCCTTGAAAAAAGAAATTATTGAAGGCGTCGATTTGTTAATTGTCAGGGAATTAACAGGTGGATTGTATTTCGGGAAGCCGAGTGAACGTACGACGTTTGAAGGCAAGGAAGCAGTGGTGGACACATTGTTTTACCAAAAGTCTGAAATCAAACGGATAATCGAACTAGCTTTTAAACTAGCTTCAAACAGAAGGAAAAAGGTAACGTCTGTTGATAAAGCAAATGTCCTTGAATCTAGTCGAATGTGGCGGGAAACGGCTGAAGAAGTGGCCAAGAATTACCCAGAGGTTGAGCTTGAGCATATGCTGGTTGATAATGCTGCCATGCAGTTGATTCGGAATCCAAGGCAGTTCGACGTCATGGTGACAGAAAACATGTTTGGCGATATTTTAAGTGATGAGGCCTCCGTCCTGACTGGCTCACTTGGTATGCTTCCGTCAGCCTCCGTTTCCACGGATGGGTGTAACCTTTATGAACCCATTCACGGATCAGCACCTGACATTGCTGGGAAAAACATAGCGAATCCAATCGGGATGATTTTATCAGCTGCTTCTATGCTGCGTATATCGTTTGGATTAGAGGAAGAAGCAGACGCCGTAGAAAAAGCCGTTCAGAAAGTCCTTGATGCTGGTTTACGAACCGGTGATCTGGCTAACGGCCCAATCACAGGGATTTCGACCAGTCAAATGATAGCAGAAATTAAAGCGGCATTACTGGATCAGGAAGCTATTTTAAACATCATGGGCGCATATGCGTAAATAAGACTTCTGAAAAGGCTGACAGCAAGTCAGCTTTTTTTCTAAACTGAACGAGCGAGTAGGAGGATGGAAAATGGGAAAATCAATTATTGAAAAAATATGGGATCGGCATATTGTTTCGGAAGAACAAGATAAGCCAGATTTATTATATGTAGATTTACATTATATTCACGAGGTAACCTCGCCACAGGCATTTGAAGGAATTAGAATGAAAGGACGTTCAGTAAGAAGGCCAGACCGGACTTTTGCCACTATGGATCACAATGTTCCTACGGTGAACCGCTATTTCATTCAAGATGAAATTGCGAAGAAACAGCTTGATGCGCTTGCGGCGAATTGTCAGGAATTTGGTATCCACCTAGCTGATTTAAACAGTACCGAGCAGGGCATTGTTCATGTAATTGGGCCGGAACTTGGACTTACCCAGCCGGGGATGACGATTGTTTGCGGAGATAGTCATACTTCGACACATGGTGCCTTTGGCTCGATTGCTTTTGGTATTGGCACAAGTGAGGTCGAACACGTTTTAGCAACACAAACGATTTGGCAGACAAAGCCGAAAACATTAAAGCTAGAAGTGAACGGTCAACTAGGCTATGGTGTCACATCAAAAGACGTCATTCTTTATGTGATTTCGCGTTTTGGTGTTGATTTCGGTACGGGGCATATTATTGAGTATTGTGGTGAAGTGTTCAGAGATATGTCGATGGAAGAGCGGATGACAGTATGTAATATGTCGATCGAAGGAGGAGCAAGAGCAGGGCTGGTCAGTCCAGACGAAACGACTTATTCCTACATGAAAGGACGTAAGTACGCGCCAGCAAGCAACGAATTTGATCGCTATGTAGAAGAGTGGAGGCAGCTTGCCAGTGATGCGGACGCAGTCTATGACCGCGAAATAGTTCTTGATGGAAGTGAAATTCCGCCAATGGTCAGCTGGGGTACCAATCCTGGTATGGCTACGGGAGTCGATGGGTTTGTACCGACAAGTACGGACGGTACAATGGATTCTCGGGAGCTTGGCCGTGCGTTAGAATATATGGGCTTAAGCGAAGGGATGGCCATTACGGATATTCCAGTACAGCATGTTTTTATCGGTTCATGCACAAATTCCCGAATTGAAGATCTTCGGAAAGCGTCAGCAGTATTATCCGGTCAACACGTTCATCCTGGAGTCCGGGCAATGGTCGTTCCAGGATCACAAAGCGTCAAGAAACAGGCAGAAGAAGAAGGGCTAGATGTTCTATTCAAGGCAGCCGGCTTTGAGTGGCGTGAATCGGGATGCAGCATGTGCTTAAGTATGAATCCAGATGTCGTTCCTGCTGGGGAGCATTGTGCATCTACTTCAAACCGTAACTTCGAAGGACGTCAAGGTGCAGGGGCACGCACACACTTAGTCAGTCCTGCAATGGCCGCAACAGCTGCTTTATATGGTCGTTTTGTCGATATTAGAAAAAGTGAACGTACCGTAGAACCAGTACGCTAAATTAGAAAATCATGAAGGAAGGTGCCATATGGAACCAATAACGATCTTTACAGGACGTATAGCTGTCATGGACAGAAAAAATGTGGATACAGATCAAATTATACCGAAGCAATTTTTAAAACGAATCGAACGAAGTGGATTCGGTCAATATCTATTTTTTAATTGGCGCTATGATGAACAAGGAAATGAGCGGCCTGACTTTGAATTAAATCAGCCGGAAAATAAAGGAACAAGCATTTTAGTAGCAGGGGAAAACTTCGGGTGCGGGTCGTCAAGAGAGCATGCTCCGTGGTCGCTGCTCGACTTTGGCTTTCCAATTGTAATTGCACCATCCTTTGCGGACATTTTTAAAAGTAATTGTATGAAAAATGGCATGCTGCCAATCGCTTTGACTGAAGCTGAGGTTGACTATTTAATGACAACAGCTGCGGGTGGTCAGTATGAACTGACAGTCGATTTGCCGAATCAGAAGGTTTCTGGACCAGATGGGTTTGAAGCGCATTTCGAGATCCATCCATATTGGAAGCAGATGCTTGTCAACGGCTGGGATGAAATCTCTATCACACTTCAATACGATAAGAAAATCACTGCATACGAAAATAGTAAACAAACACTCTCTATATAATAGAAGAAAAAATACCTGCTTATTAAGCAGGTATCAGTTTGTAGACTAAATGAAGTTGGAATTAAAAATTTTTCGATTCCCTATTTGAAAACTTGGGCGTCTGCCTCTGAATAGATACCTTTCACCAAGTCATAAATGAAAGTGAAATCAATGGCCGCCTCAATTTTACGAAACAAATGGTTCAGTGGCACTAGTTAATCTAACATTTTAAATGGATCTCGCTGAATAGAATCTTGTTTAGAAAGCATCCTCATCACCACAAGTATTAATCCTTCTATTTTCAAACAAAGTGACTCGAGGATCGAAAGGTAAAACAAAGTTGATTGAAACGGAAGGTACGAGACTCCTGCGGGAAAAGCGTGTCTAGGGGAGACCCCGCAGGCGAAAGCCGAGGAGGCTTCCCGACCGCCCGCGGAAAGCGAGTGACTGAAGTGGAAATCAACGTTCAAGTTATACAATCTACAAAATTAGATAAACTCGATTTTCACATGAATTTGTTTGATACCTGCTCCATGAGTGGGTTTTTTTATGCAAAAATTTTTATTGGTGAAATTTTGTGTTTGAAGGTTTTCCATGCTAAACTGTTTGTCAGTAAAGACAAAGGACAGGACGGAGTTGCTAATGGGCGGAAGAAACAAGGATCATTCTAACATCATTGCTTTTCCAAACCTCTGCAAAAGACTTGTCGACAAAGGGTTGGAGCGATTAGAGGTTAGAGATTTTAAAATGGCAGCTGAATTATTTAGTCAAGCACGAGAGTTAGAACCAGAAAATCCAGATTTGAATATTGGGCTGGTTGTATCACTTGTAGAGCTGAATGATTATGAGGAAGCGCGAGATTTATGTAAGGAACTGCTCAATAAAGGGATTGGTGACTACTTCCATGTAGTGACGATTTATTTAATGGTCCTCCTGCATCTAAATGAACATCAAGAGATGGTCACTACGATAGAAGCGTTGCTTGAAGAGGGACATGTTCCTTTAGATAAGAAAGATCACTTTGAGAATATGCTTCATTTCAGCAGACGTGCAATTGATGAACAAAAGGATCAGGAAGTACGTATTGAAGAAAAAATCCAGGAAGAGTTAGCTGAAGACGAAGGACTTTTTGAAAACAAGACAGATAATGAGCTCCTTGCCGTTGTATCCAATTTATCTAAAGTGAACATTAGGCCGCATATAAATCAAATCAGGCCGGTTCTTGAAAATAACCAAATCAGCCCGTTTGTCAAAACATTGCTGCTTAATATTTTGCAAGAACAAGAATACGATAAAGAGCTCACTATCTCAAAATTTTCAAAACAAATGAAGGTCATCCCGTCTACTCTTTCAGTACCTAATGAAACAGTCTTTTATCAGCATTCTGTTAAGCTGTTAGAAGAAAACTTGGGTGACCGTGATCCAACTCTATTTGATATGGCGGTCAGTTTAATAGAGAGACAGCACCTCGTTATGTACCCCTTCACACCCGAAAAGGCAGAATACAGCGGGTATGCGGCGGGGTATCATCTGTTAGCAGAGGAGTACCTGTATGGGGAATCTTCGTTAGAGAGAATTGCTGAACTATACCAGGTAGATCAGGATCAAGCAGCAGAAAAGTTGAAGGTTTTAAGGGAAATTGAAGATTTTTCTTCCCCGATTATTTAGCCTATTGTTATTGAAACTAAGGGGACCTGTGTTATAATGTAGTGGTTGTAATGTAACGATTTTAGGAAAAACGACGGGTTCCATGTAAATTGGGAATACCGGGGATGACTTGTTACGAATAGCAAGGCAGATTCATCCGTTGCTTATTCATGAAATATCATAGATTTTTTTGGAGGGAAACAAATGTCTGTAAATTGGGAAAAATTAGAAGGTAATCAAGGCGTTCTAACTGTAGAAGTAGACGCAGCTAAAGTTAACGAAGGTATCGACGCAGCCTTTAAAAAAGTCGTAAAACAAATTAACGTACCTGGCTTCCGTAAAGGTAAAATGCCTCGCCAAATGTTCGACAAAAAATTCGGCGTAGAATCATTATACCAAGATGCATTGGATATCATTCTTCCAGACGCGTATGCAACTGCTATCGAAGAAGCAGGAATTAACCCTGTTGATCGCCCAGAAATCGATGTTGACCAAATGGAAAAAGGCAAAAACCTTATTTTCAAAGCTACTGTGACTGTAATGCCTGAAGTTAAATTAGGTGAATATAAAGGTCTTGAAGTAGAAAAAGTTAACACTGAAGTAACTGACGAAGATATCGATAACGAAATCAAAACATTGCAAGAGAAACAAGCAGAGCTTGTTGTTAAAGAAGAAGGACAAGCAGCAATGGGCGATACAGTCGTTCTTGATTTTGAAGGAAGTGTTGAAGGAGAACTTTTCGAAGGCGGAGCGTCTGAAAACTATTCTCTAGAACTTGGTTCTAACTCTTTCATTCCTGGATTCGAAGAACAAGTTGTTGGTCTTGAAACAGGAGCAGAAAAAGATATCGAAGTGAACTTCCCTGAAGAGTATCATGCAGCTGAACTTGCTGGTAAGCCTGCAGTATTCAAAGTGAAAATTCACGAAATCAAATCTAAGCAGCTTCCTGAGCTTGATGATGAGTTCGCAAAAGATGTCGATGAAGAAGTAGAAACATTAGCAGAATTGAAAGAAAAAACTAGAAAAACGCTTGAGCATGATAAAAAGCACCAAGCAGAACACCAAGTCCGTGACACAGTTGTTGAAAAAGCGACAGCTAATGCAGAAGTAGATATTCCTGCAGTTATGGTCGAAAAAGAAGTAGAACGTATGATGAAAGATTTCGATCAACGTTTACAATCTCAAGGGTTAAACCTAGAGCTTTACTTCCAATTCTCAGGTCAAGATGAAGAAGCTTTGAAAGCGCAAATGCAAGAAGAAGCTGAAACACAAGTTAAAACTAGCTTGACTCTTGATGCAATTGCTACTGCAGAAAACATTGAAGCTTCTGATGCTGATGTTGATGCTGAAATTGCAAAAATGGCTGAAATGTACAAAATGGAAACAGAAGCAATCAAACAAGCACTTGGAAGCCTTGAAGGCGTTAAAGGTGATTTGAAAATTGGTAAAGCAATCGACTTCCTTGTTGAAAACAGCAAGATCGTTGAAGCTTCAGCTGAATAATTCCATATACAATAGAAAAAGGACAAGGCGCGAGCAATCGTGCCTTGTTTTATACATAAAAGCTTTATATTAGTTCGAATAATGAAAATTAATTTTTCTGACAACTATAGATTGATTTTTTTTCCATTTAAGTGTAGATTAAATGCTAAGCCGCATATACATAAATAATTACATTCTCGTGCTTTAAAAAGCTAAAGGTTTGGGAATGATGGTAAAGGGCAAATACATAGAGAATTATTTAAAGTTAATACCATATGAACAACTTGGATGAAGCATTTTAATTACATTCCTGTCAGGAACATGATAAAATGCAAAGCATACAAGTATTCATTGGAGTTTTCGGCACTACTCCCAATGTTTAATAAAAGCTGACGCATATCATTAGGTATGCTTGATGTTAAGGCAAGAATGTACAGAATGTACAAGACCTATTAAATGTTTAAGGGGAGTACCGGTTTTATAGACTGGACTTTACCACGTATAGATGTTGCAAAAGTATTTAAAGGGGTGAGTGAATATGTTTAAATTTAATGATGAAAAAGGACAATTAAAATGTTCTTTTTGCGGTAAAACTCAAGAACAAGTGCGTAAACTTGTAGCAGGACCGGGTGTATATATTTGTGACGAATGTATAGAACTCTGTACAGAAATTGTTGAGGAAGAACTAGGAACGGACGAAGAAGTAGAATTTAAAGATGTACCGAAACCACGTGAAATTCGGACCATCCTTGATGAATACGTAATCGGTCAAGACCAAGCTAAGAAATCTTTGGCTGTAGCAGTTTATAACCATTATAAACGTATTAATTCCAGCTCGAAGTCCGACGAAGTTGAACTGTCTAAGAGTAATATTGCTCTAATTGGACCAACAGGAAGCGGGAAAACCTTGCTTGCACAAACGCTTGCTCGTCTACTGAATGTTCCATTTGCTATTGCCGATGCAACTTCATTGACAGAAGCTGGTTATGTTGGGGAAGACGTTGAAAACATCCTTCTGAAACTAATCCAAGCAGCAGATTATGATGTAGAAAAAGCTGAAAAAGGCATTATCTATATCGATGAAATCGATAAGGTAGCACGTAAATCAGAAAATCCGTCTATTACTCGTGATGTTTCTGGTGAAGGTGTTCAGCAAGCACTCTTGAAAATTCTTGAAGGTACTGTAGCAAGCGTTCCACCACAAGGCGGACGTAAACACCCTCATCAAGAATTCATCCAAATTGACACAACCAATATTCTCTTCATTTGCGGTGGTGCATTTGATGGAATCGAACCGATTATCAAACGCCGTTTAGGCCAAAAAGTGATTGGTTTTGGTTCAGATGTTAAAAAAGAGGATGTAAAAGAAAAGGAATTACTGTCAAAAGTACTTCCAGAAGATTTACTGCGTTTTGGTTTAATCCCAGAATTCATCGGCCGTATCCCGGTTATTGCTACATTGGAGCAATTAGACGAGGCTGCGTTGATTGAAATCCTAATCAAACCAAAAAATGCGTTAGTCAAACAATACCAAAAACTGCTTGAGCTTGATGATGTTGAGCTAGAGTTTGAAGATGGCGCACTTACTGAAATTGCTAAAAAAGCAATTGAACGTAAAACGGGTGCCCGTGGACTACGCTCTATTATCGAAGGAATCATGCTGGAGGTTATGTTCGATCTGCCTTCACGTGACG
>NZ_JAZVJO010000270.1:0-8542 GCF_059453735.1 Peribacillus sp.
ATCCTTTTAAGGAGGTCAGCGGATTCCTAATTTCATGAGCAACTGCGGCTGCAAGATGGCCAATGACAGATAATTTTTCAGACATAATCATTAATTCTTCCTCACGGCGCGACTCGGTAATATCCCTGGCAATTACATAGACACCTTTTGTTTCTCCATTAATAACACTCGGCAATAGCTTGCAACGCAGAAGTCGATTCTCGGCTTTGTGATTAATGATTGACGTTTCAACCATTGATGACTCGCCGGATAGAGTGCGGTAAAAACTTTTTTTTGCAGGTTCTTTTTCATCCTGCAGCATTAGCAAGACAGGCTTACCATAAAAATCAGACGGTTCGATGCCCAGTATATTTACACCTGTTGGATTAAGCGCCACGAGATTTCCTTTCAAATCAAGTTCTGCAACTGCATCTGGATTATGATTAAACAGTGAGCGATATTGCTCATCCTTCACCCTAAATTCATTACGAGACCTTAGAAGCCTAGACGTTAATGAAAAAATAACCGTATATAAAATGACTCCTGTAATAAAAATATATAGCCAGCCTTTATATTGTTGAAATAAGGCATATAATTGAAGATTTGATTCTGACAGCAGCATGGAAAAATAATCAGTGCTAAAAATCCAAAACCCACCTATGACCACATAGAACACAGTAACCTTTGCAGCAATCTTACGAGCCTGATTCATCCTTAACCCCTTCATGATTTGCAACTATTATTTCCTACCCAAATAAATTCTCCAAAATAAAAACCCTCATGCAGTACACAAGGGTTCGAGCTGTTTTATTGTAACACAAAATCACCAGATTCAGTCCTTACTTTTACCAAGTGCTTTAGACTGCCATTAGTCCTAATAGAGCATCTTCGGCTTTCATATCATATTTTTTCTATACTACTTAACTTTGTAAGGTACTATAAAAATATTTTTAAAAAAGGTATACTATTCTGAATGATTCGCCTATATTCCGGTTTATGGAGGTGTAAATAAATGAACTATATAAACCAGAGCGATGGAATTTTCCCTTCTGTCTGTTCTTTAGACTGTCCTGATCAGTGCGGGCTACTCGTACATAAACAAAATGGTAAGCTTACAAAAATCGAGGGCGATCCTGAACATCCCGTCACAAAAGGAAATATCTGCAATAAAGTCAGGCATATGACGGAACGTCTATATGAACCACAGCGACTCCAGTTTCCGCTTAAGGGGGTAGGACTAAAGGGTACTGGAGCCTTTGAAGAAATCAGCTGGACGGAAGCCATTGAAACCATAACGAGTAATTGGAAGGAATTAATTAATGAAAAAGGTCCGGAAAGTATTCTTCCTTACAGCTTTTACGGGAATATGGGCATTCTTGCAGCAGAAGGAATGGACCGGCGTTTTTTTAACCGCCTTGGTGCATCTAGACTTGACCGTACCATATGTAACGCTGCTGGTTCTGAGGGATATGCCTACACAATGGGTGGATCGTTTGGAACAGATCCAGAAGATACCATTCATACTAAACTATTTATTATGTGGGGGATTAATGCGGTCAGTACCAATATGCATCAGGTAACTATTGCTCAAGCAGCAAGAAAGAATGGTGCTAAGATTGTTGTTATTGATGTTCATAAAAATCAAACGGGCCGCTGGGCTGACTGGTTTATACCCATTCTTCCAGGAACTGATTCTGCTCTCGCACTCGGATTAATGCATATCCTTTACGCTGAAAACCTTGTGGATGAAGAATTTTTAAAACAGTATACGGTTGGTGATGGCGAGCTGCGTGAACATGTTAAAGACTATGACCCTAACACGGTATCCTCCATAACCGGTGTTTCAATTGAAGACATTTATAAACTTGCTAGAATGTATGGGCAAACTTCTCCCTCTTTAATCCGGATTGGGAATGGCCTGCAACACCATGATAACGGTGGAATGAACGTTAGAACCATAGCTTGTCTTCCTGCGCTCACTGGACAGTGGCTAAAAAAAGGCGGAGGAGCGATCAAAGGCAATTCTGGATATCTAGCTTTTAATACAGCTGCTGTACAACGACCTGATTTATTAAAGAACAAGCAGACACGAGTCGTCAACATGAATGAGCTTGGAAAGACGTTACTTGAGGAAGAACACCCAATTTCCTCCCTTTACGTGTACAGCTCTAACCCCGCCATTGTTGCTCCAAACGTTACAAAAGTAAGGAAAGGTCTCATGCGCGAAGATTTATTCACAGTTGTCCATGACTTATTTTTAACTGAGACAGCCATGTATGCTGATATCGTTCTCCCAGCTTCATCATCCTTTGAAAGCACTGATTTTTATACTTCATATTGGCATCATTATCTGCAGATTCAACAGCCTGTCATAGAGCGTTATGGAGAGGCAAAATCAAATATGGAAGTATTCAAGCTATTGGCTGAAGGAATGGGGTACACTGAACAGGCTTTCGCTGATACCGAGGAAGATATGATACGCCAGGCTCTGAATCAAGAGGGAAATTCATTTTTAAAAGAAATGACCTATGAATCTTTACTAGAAAAACAATATATCAAAGCTGATCGGCCGCACTTTCCAAATCTCCCTACACCAAGCGGAAAAATCGAACTTTTTTCAAGGCGAATGGAGAAAAGAGGGTACGACCCGCTGCCAACCTATCGACCGCTGGTTCGTGATAATGATCTCCCGTTTCTATTTATTCCAGGCCCTAATCACAACTTCTTGAATTCGACTTTTTCAACAAATGACAAACATATGAAACTTGAAAAAGAACCAAAACTCCATATGAATTCAGCCGATGCTGCAGCATTAGGAATAGAAGAAAATGATATCGTTCGCATCTTTAATGATCGAGGAGACTGTCTAATAAAAGCAGCAATCGGCAATAATGTTCTTCCGGGAGTTCTCATCACTCAAGGTTTATGGGCAGATGATTCCGGAGCAAAGCGGCTTGTCAATGCCCTAACACCTGATCGTATTGCTGATATGGGTGGAGGAGCAGTCTTTTTCTCCGGACGTGTAGGCTGCGAAAAGACTAAAAGCTGAGACGCCTAAAATGAGAGCCTCCTTATCTAGGGGGCTCTCATTTTGTAGACAAAAGAGGTTCGGAATGTTTTCATTCTGAACCTCTTTTGCATTTTTCGGACCAAATAGGCCTGCGGGATCAAGGTGGTCTAGTGTTACCATTTCAAGATGGTTTTTGAAAATTCTCCTTATGACCTCAAAATACTATATCTAGTTATAAATAGGCCTTTTACTTTTAAGTTAAGAAAGTCAGTTGATTTTCGTTTCAGGCGTGAAGACTCCTGCGGGAACAGCGGGACAGGTGAAACCCCACAGGAGCGTAAGGAACGAAGAGGCTCTCTTTCTATTACTAGATACTGTTTAGATGGTGAGTTCCGGCCTTTTTCAACTCCTCAGAAAGGTTTAATCTAGCATCTGATCCATATTGATAGACATAATCTAACTGTTCAGGCGTGAGCAGTTTAATGCTGACAAGACGAACGGATTCCAACGGAAGATCTATGGCTGTTTTTATTTCTGGAGAAGGCACACCTAGCAGTACACCTGTAACTCCATTCTCGGTTAAATAGCCTTTAGGTGAATCTATGTCCGTAAATTCCATCGATAACACGGTATACTTTTCAAGATGAGCCAGCATGTTTCCACGAGACGCAGCATTTTGACTGATTTGATAAATCAGGTCAAATGCCCAGTGATTTTTTACTTCATCCAATTCTCCTCGAAGTGAAGGGTCATCACACTCTAAGTAGAATTCCAGACCATACCCATTATACGGCTGAATTTCCTCTTCACCAGATGGATAAAAAGGATCTGACAACCCATCACTCGCAAAAACAACGCTGTTTTCCTTTACAATTCGGAGAAACCCTTGTCGGTTAGCCGGCCAGGAAACACCTCCAAGAAACATTGGATTAATTAGATGTGTTAATACATAATTATCTAACTCCCCAACGGTCTTCCAAAATTCTTCTCTGTTTTTAATACTCTGCTGTAAAATTCGATCAAACTTCTTATCCCTTTTTTTCTTTTTTAAATCAGCAAAATAGCCCATATAAGGCCCCCCTTTCAACTTTGTTATACCTTATATTAAGTAAATATTACATATTTTTCTATAAAAAAGTCCCGCTAAATGAATTCTTCCAAGTACATCCCATTTCTGCCTTTGTCCGCTTCAGCGTCAATTTTTTTTTATGTCTTCCCCCTTATAGATATACATCCTATTCACCGCCAATAAATTAAAATATGCCCATATACTACCATAAATTCACAGCAGGCTAATATGATCTGCACGTACTAATTTGCTCAGCCGCTATTTGCTGCTGCACTTTTCTTCCTTTGTTCAATAGCATGTAACCCCATCACAACCGCCACCCATTCAAAGTTACTTATCTTATTATTGCTTGTCTTTAATTGGTATTTTGTTGTAGAAAACATACGGTTGATTTTTTTAAAGGTTCCTACAAGATTTTCATGTTCATAAATCGAGTAGCTTCTTGAAAACGGCTCCGATTCTATAAGATAAACTCCACGATGATGAGCTGCGTATTCATATTTCTTTACCAATATTCCAAACTTTTCTTTTAAGATACCGATTTCCTGCCCAGTATGATCCGCCACAAACCACTTACTTCGCATGAAAGGAAACTTTCCGCTGATCAAGACGTTCCCTTTCTCATCCAACACATTTACTCCAGACGTGAAGACACTCTTTAAATCCAGCATCCCTACTTTTTCCTTCTCTTCGTTTAAAATATTCGTTTTTCCTGTTGAAAAAAACGTATCCGAAAAACATAATGTCTGATTATCCATTTTATTCTCCTTTTTAACCATCTACTTTGTAATCTCCCTCTCTATTTATTCGCTTAGAAAAACCTGCTTCCTTCAAATACAAGAAAAAACCATCTGTTTTAACAGATGGCGAAAACTATTTAGTCGATATCTACATGATTAATATTTCTGATGGAGAAGTAAGCAACCAATAGGCCAATTGCCCCAAGGCCAAAAGGAATGGCCAGAATTTTCGATAGCGTGAAATCATCTATATTTGTGTTACTAAGCGAGATGAGCAGAATCGATGTGACAATTGTTACCGGGACCGATTTCTTTTTCATTCCAAAGTATAAAGGGACCAGCGCCATTCCTGCGGCAGCAACTGCTGTCAGGGTCATTTTGAGTATAGATTCAGTTAACGTGCCGCTTGTTAGTTGGTCCGGTACAATATTCATACCAAAATCAGCCAAGAAAAATATAGATCCGATAAAGATACTCGACAAAACTATATTTACAAACGTAAATCCAGTAATCAGCAGAATTTTTGCCATCATAATTCTCTTTCGGTTAATTGGGTATGTGAACAATATCGAAATCGTATTGTTTCTATATTCTTCAATAATCAATTTAGAGATTAATACCGATGCAAAAACAATAAAAGCCGCTCGAACAATAATCCCAATCATCTCGAAGGAATGAGTATAACTGTCAAAGGAAGTTCCCCCTTCACTTTTTTCGGCAAAATAAATGCCGCAGACAGCAATCATAATCCCTAAGTTAATGAACATAACCGTTTTCATATAACCCGCTAATTTGAACTTTTTAATTTCTAATTTTATTAACTTAAGCACTCTGCCCACCTCCATTGATCAGCGACAAAAAGTAATCCTCAAGCGTATGATTCTTTTTTGACAATGTTTCAATTGAGATATCGTTTAAGATAAGTGCCTTACTAATGTCACGTTGTGTGTGCTCGGTACTATAAATTCTGATGATTGAATCGTCTAGCAGCTTATAATTTGTAATCCCTAAAATCTCTTCTAAGACATAAACGGCTTTTTTAGATTGATCGGTGACCAGTTCAATATACGCCGTATTTTTATCTCGAATGTCCTTCATAGAGACCTCCTCAATCAGTCTGCCTTCTTTAATCACGCCAATTGTGTCAGCAATTAATTCAATCTCCCCTAGGATATGGCTGGAGATTAACAATGTCATTTCGTATTCATGGCATAGCATCTGAAATAAATTCCGTAATTCTTTTATCCCAACTGGATCTAGCCCATTAATCGGTTCATCAAGAATTAAGAGCTGAGGTTTCGTCATAATAGCACGCGCTATTCCAAGCCTTTGTTTCATCCCAAGTGAAAACTCTTTTACCGATTTCTGACTGATGGACGTGAGCCCAACAAACTTAAGCGCCTCATCAATTGCTTGTTTGTCATAATACCCCATATATTCGCCATGCAACGCTAAATTTTCTTTCGCAGTCAGTTTATCGTAGAAGACAGGGTATTCAATGATACTTCCCATTCTTGCAAATAGTTCATATGAATTCTCCGTCAGTTTTTCACCAAAGATTTCAATACTCCCTCCGGTGGGTTTAACGAGTCCAGTCAGCATCTTCATAACCGTTGTCTTACCTGCTCCATTTGGTCCAAGGAACCCATATATTTCTCCCTTTTTGACGTTCATGTTCACATTTAAAACCACATCTTTTTCCTTATAAGATTTGGTCAACTGATTAGTTTGAATGATATACGCCATATTCTCTCTCCCTTTTTCTTATTGGTTACTTATCATTCTAATCAGCAAGTATTGCTTTTTTCTTACCTATTTCTTACAAAAACCTTAAGATTCTAAAAAGTTACTCGTTTTAAACTAAAAGTAAAAATAGTCCTTTCAAAAGGTTTACTTTGTAAAGTGATTTCTCCGCCTAATTGCTCAATCAGACGTTTGGTAATCGTCAGGCCTAGTCCGCTCCCTTGATACAACTTGTTTCTTGAATCTTCTAATGTGTACATGCGTTCGAAAATTCGATTTTGATCAAACTCGTTTATTCCTTTTCCCTTATCCCAGACATCAACATAAATCATATCAGATGTACTTCTTACTGTAAGACCGATAACTAATCCATCACTGCCATAACGAATACTATTTGACAGTAAGTTATTTAGGATTCGTTCCAATTCCTCTTCATTGCCTAATACATACAGCGGTTCCTCTGGTATGTCTAGCTTAACGGTAAACCCCCTAGCTGCCAGCACTTCATAATAAGTAAGAATATTTTTTCGGCAGATTTCATTTATATTGACTCGAGTTAACGGAATATCTATATCTCCTGATTCTAATCTAGCTAAATTGAAAAACTTATTCATTAGATTCAGTACTTCAACTGTTTTACTATGTACCTTTTTCAGCAGCACATCCGTTTCTTCTTTGCTTAAGGTCGAATCAGCTGTAATCATTTCAATATAGCCCATGACGACTGTCAATGGCGTTTTTAAATCATGAGAAATATTCGACAACATCCTGCGCATAGAATCTTCTGTCTGATTATGTGCAGCTCTAATTGTTTGATTATGTTCTAGGAGTTTATTTAATTCGTTAAGAAGTGTTTTCACTCTGTTATCATCAGTCTGCAGTAAGAGCTTTTCATCTGATGAACGTTGCATGATTTGCTGCAGCTTTTCGGATATGGATGTAAGGATCCTTTGTTGGTTTTTATGTATAAGATATTGATAGATAATAATTGCCGTTAAACTGAATAGCAGCAGAATAAGCATCTTAAGTAATTCCCAGCTTATAGCCAATTCCCCAAATTGTTTTGATATAGCAGGGAGCTGATGGATCATCCTCAATCTTTTCTCTCAGTCTTCTAATATGGACATTAATCACATTTTCGTCACCGTAGTAATCATCATTCCAAATAAAACGATACAGCTGCGCTTTCGTAAAAACCCTGCTTGGATTCGTGACAAACAGCTTCAATATGCTAAATTCTTTAGAAGTCAATTTAATCTCAATCCCCTTTTTAAGAACCGAGAAGTTTTCCAAGTCGATGGAAAGATCTCCGATTTGCCGAAAGCTATCCATAGGTTGTTCATCTTTTGAATAGTCAGTAGCACGTCGAATAATCGCTTTTACCCTTGCCGTTAATTCAATCATAGAGAATGGTTTAGTGAGATAATCGTCAGCTCCAAAACCCAATCCAAGCGCCTTATCAACATCACTGTCCTTAGCTGACATAATTAACACCGGAATCTTGCTGTTTTCACGTATATTTTTCAACATATCCATTCCTGAAACCTTCGGAATCATTAAATCAAGAATGACTAAGTCAAAGGCATCCTTGGCGAAATTCGCGATTGCCTCTTCTCCATCAAATGCTTTTACAAGATCAAACCCTTCCTTACCCAATTGAACACTCACCATCTCACTAATCTCTACATCATCTTCTACAAGCAGAATTTTATGCATCCTTCGTTCTCCTTTGCTACATATATATATATTAGCTGCTCCAATAATCTTAACCATTTTTTCAGATTGAATCGCTGTTCGCACGTCTATTCACCCGTAAACCCATAGAAATTCATCGTAGGTAGATATTCAAAAAAATCCTATAACTAGATATAGTTCGGTAAATCATATAAAAAAACCTGCTGTTACATTAAAAATATCCTTTTCAATCCAACAAAAACGTAAAGACCGGCCTCGGGATTATTCCGAGGCCGCTCTTTAATAGTAGTATTTATTGTTTTACCA
>NZ_JAZVJO010000271.1:0-7990 GCF_059453735.1 Peribacillus sp.
CCTTAATCTCTTCTCTCTGTTTGTCTGTAAGTCTTTTACGCCTATCCTGCAATCCTTTCAGTTTAATCTTTTCGCTTTTATAAGGCATAACACCAACTCCCTTGATTGTATATATTTATTAATTAATAGTTCAGATATAATTATTGATACGACAACTATCGACGCAGGTTTAATTTGTGAAAAACTGATAAATTTATTGGACTAAAAGGGACAGGCAGAAGATCATTAAATATGTATTTTAAAGGTTGCAAAATGAGCTTAAATGGAGGTTTGTTAACTGAGTAAGAAGAAACTAAATCAAAGAAAAGCTGACTATACGATTATTGTGTTCGTTTGTTCGGGCTTAGGAGCATTTTTAGGACTAGTAGCTTATGTTAGAGATTGGTTTTGATTACATAAGCATTAATATAGTACTGAATATTAAAATCTTTAATTAGAAAATACGCCTCTAACGTACAGATTTGGGTTTAAGGCGTCTTTATTTTATAAGAAAAAAGGTGAGTAGTCATGGAAAGTATGACTTTTTTAAAAGAGCATTTACTTCAATTGGAAGAAATGCTCTTAAAACCAGAAATTCGTGCATCAAAAGAAGAGCTTACTAATCTATTAGCAGACGATTTTTTTGAAATTGGAAGTTCGGGTAAAGTGTTGTATCAAAATGAAAGTATTGGTGAAGAGGGAATAGGAGCAGTACGGATGAAGTTAAGTAATTTTGAAATTCATCCATTGTCTGACGAAATCGTCTTAACTACTTACCGTATATATAATGAGGTAAATAAAAAACACTCATTGCGTAGTTCTATATGGAAATTGAGAGAGGGAAGATGGAAAATGTATTTTCACCAAGGGACAATAACAAGTTCTTTATCCGATTGAAAAATCGTTTACTAACGAAAGCTGATTTTATGGATTGAAACTGTATAACTTAATTTTGTTATAATTCGGAAATACACCGGTTTTAGAAGATTGACAGCATACCCGCATGGGTATAAAATGTGACATAAAGTAAAATTCCTAAATATTTAGGGGGAGCATCATCAATGATTGTGATTTTGCTGATTTTAGTACTGTTATTATCAGCTGTTATTTATAATAGATATGTTTCGGTACCCTGTGTGCCATGTATGGAAAAGGACGAATTAAGCAATGCTGATGTGGTGATTGTCGATATCAGAGATTATCAGGATTCTGCAAAGGATCCAATTGCTGGATCACTGACCATACCTACAGCATACTTGAAACGGTATTCGGCAGAAATCCCTAAAAAAGCTCTCTATATCGTGTCTACTGATTTAGTAGAAAAGAATCTGGGCATTCGTTATCTTCATAAAAATGGCTTTAAAGTGATAGGTTATACGGTAACAGATTGCTCGTGTTCATAAAGGAATGGTGAAGGAGGCATAAAAAATGCATTACGAAAATGATATGAAAAATAGGATTAAACGAATTGAAGGGCAGCTTCGCGGCATTCAGAAAATGCTTGAAGACGGACAAAATTGCAAGGATGTAGTAACACAGCTTTCAGCTGCTCGTTCTGCGATTGATCGGAGCATTGGGGTAATTGTCTCTACGAACCTTGTTGAATGTGTTCGGGAAGCGAACGAAAAAGGTGACAAAGATCCGGAAGCCTTAGTAAAAGAAGCAGTGAATCTGCTTGTAAAAAGCAGATGACCTACGTGTAATCAGGAGGATGGAATCGTGCAAACTATTACCCCAGATGAAGTAGCTGTTCGTTTAAATAAAAAAGAAGTTCTCCATATTATCGATGTTCGGGAAGCAGCGGAAGCGGCAAAAGGAAAAATACCCGGAGCTTTAAATATACCACTTGGACTACTGGAATTTAGAAAACAAGATCTTGATAAGAAGAATGAGTACATTCTTGTGTGCCGATCCGGTGCTCGAAGCGGGCAAGCTGCACAATTCTTATTTGATCAAGGTTTTAGGGTGAAAAACATGAAAGGCGGCATGCTTGCTTGGGTTGGTATGCTTGAATCATAATAATCCGTTGCCTCCACAACTTTGTGGGGGCTTTCGTTATATAGAACCAGTCAGGTATAGTCGTTTTTTGAAAGGGAACCTTAGTTAAAAGGGGAGATTTCTAAAGGTCGTTTTCTTTTTATCTTCTGAAAATCATGGTATTCTTAAGATGGGATACGTATGTCTTAGCAAGGTGTAATAAACAGTTTCTCGACGGTAGCTGGAAAGTTACCTCGAGTATTAATAGTGTTTGTGAGGGTATTGAATGGATGTAATTACAATTTTATTAGGTTTAATCACGGTAGTAAATATACTACTAGCTCTTCTGGTGATTTTTTGGGAACGTAGAGATGCAGGTGCGTCTTGGGCTTGGCTGCTTGTTCTGTTTTTTCTGCCAGTGGTAGGCTTTTGTCTCTATCTCCTTTTTGGGAAAAGTTTACGAAAGCATCGGTTATTTGAATGGGAAGATCGAGAGAAAATAGGCATCGAACCGATTTTGAAAAGACAATTAGAACAGCTCGCCTTTAATGAATTTGAATTCCGTAATAAATCAACCTATGCTAATCAAGATTTGATTTACATGCATTTACGAGGTAATGAGTCTGTATTGACAGAAAATAATCATGTTGATATTTTTACGGATGGAAAGCAAAAGTTTGATCGTCTGTTTAAAGATATTGAAGAAGCAAAGGATCATATACATATTCAATATTATATAATTAAGAAAGACAATCTAGGTAAAGCATTTATTAGGCTTTTAACGAAAAAGGCAAAGGAAGGCTTAACCGTCAGAATTCTTTATGATGAATTAGGTTCACGCAGTCTTACGAAACGCTTTTTCAAGGAATTTAGGGAGGCCGGCGGTCAAGTGGAAGTTTTCTTTCCATCAAAACTTCCACTCTTAAATCTTAGAATTAATTTTCGTAATCATCGTAAATTAGTGATTATCGATGGTGAATTTGGTTATCTTGGAGGTTTTAATGTCGGGGATGAGTACCTCGGAATCAACCCGAAATTTGGTTATTGGCGTGATACACATTTAAGAATTCGGGGATCAGCAGTCCTGGCTATCCAAACGCGGTTTATTCTCGATTGGAACCAAGCGTCGAATACGCAGGATATTTCCTATCAAGCACACCTATTTCCCCGCAAAAAAAGTACAGGCAGTACGGGCATGCAAATTGTTACAAGCGGCCCTGACTCAGAATGGGAACAAATTAAAAATGGATATATAAAGTTAATTTTATCTGCAAAAAAATCGATTATTATCCAAACTCCCTATTTTATTCCAGATGCGAGTTTGCTTGATGCGCTCCGTATAGCATCGATTTCCGGCATTAAAGTCAGCATCATGATTCCTAATAAACCAGATCATATTTTTGTTTATTGGGCAACGTTATCTTATATTGGTGCTATGCTGGATGCAGGGGCTGTTGTCTATATATATGACAATGGATTTATCCATTCTAAAACCATTGTCGTTGATAGCGAAGTTTCTTCAGTTGGTACAGCGAATATTGACGTAAGAAGTTTTAAACTTAATTTTGAAGTTAATGCCTTTATTTATGATGAGGAGATTGCTGTCAAACTTACTGAAGCATTTTTTGATGATATTAAGGTTTCAAGGATTTTGACACAAAGTGAGTATGGAAAGCGATCTTTGTGGATTCGAATTAAAGAATCAATATCAAGGCTATTATCACCCATATTATAAAAAGAATAGTTCCCTTTAGGGAGCGGAGGAGAACTAATGTTTAAATTTAAATCAAAACTGCATTTTTGGACATTTGAATTATTAATGATTTCATTATTAATTTATGTTTGTACAAAAATATCCTTTTTCTTTGAACCAATTGTCGTATTTATTTCAACGTTATTCTTTCCTGTGTTAATTTCCGGGTTTTTATACTTTATTTTTCATCCTGTTGTAACGTTTTTGACCGGCAGGAGATTACCAAAAGGAATCGCGATCTTAATTATTTACCTTTTTGCTATTGGGCTGGTAACGCTGTTCGGTGCGCTGGTAGGACCAGCTTTATCTAAACAGGTTACCGATCTTTTCACTAATTTACCTGAATATATTTATGAAGTTCGTCAATTTATCGATGACCTATCACACTCTAAGCAGTATAAGTGGGTATTATCCCAAGACTATGTATCACTTGATAAGATCGAAGCCACGCTGCTAGACTATACGTCTAATTTACCAACGGATATTACAAATAGCTTATCATCCGTATTCAGCGTTGTAACCAATGTAACACTGATAGTCGTAACCGTGCCGTTCATGCTGTTTTATATGCTGAAGGATGGTCATAGGCTGCCGCAGGCTATTTCTCGTTTTATTCCGATTAATTACCGGACACAAGGTTTAACCATCTTAGCTGAAACTGGAGAAACCCTGTCTACCTATATTCAAGGACAAGCTTTGGTTTGTCTGTTTGTTGGAATTACCACGTTTATCGGGTATCTGATTATCGATATGCCATATGCGCTTGTGCTAGCTTTAATAGGAGCTGTAACCAATATCATTCCTTACGTTGGACCATTCATAGGTGCTGCTCCTGCGGTCGTTATCGCCTTATTCCACTCGCCGATGCAGGCCATTTTCGTGATCATTGTCATCGTGGTTGTCCAGCAGCTTGATGGAAACATTATTTCACCGCTTGTAATCGGTAAAAAATTGAATACACATCCATTAACAATCATCATTGTGTTACTGGTTGCAGGGAATATTGCTGGGATTATGGGCATGATTCTTGCTATACCGACCTACTCTGTGACAAAAACAATTGTGCTAAATATCGTTAAATTTATCAAAATTAGAAGGCGTTCGGAAATTGAAGAGATTTAATCTAAAGACTAGATAGAAAACAGTATGAAACTATTGAAAAATTGTTCTAAGGATAAGCATGACCCCCATATTCTTTAAATAAGGATAGGAAGGGTGTGGGGGAATGGCCATTCATGTTGTCCAACAGGGAGAATCATTGTGGTCAATAAGTAAAAGGTACGAAACAGATGTAACCGAAATTATGGACATAAATGGTCTGCAGTCAGGTGTGCTGGTCCCGGGACTAGCTTTGTACATCCCTGAGACTGAATTGTTTACGAGAAATTACCTGTTTCAACCTGATGATACTCTTGCGAAAATTGCTGAAAAATTTGACGTATCTGTCTTAGATATACTAAAGACGAATCCAGGAATGGATCCCAACCAACTCATCACAGGTCAGCGACTTGAAATCATTTCGCCCCTTAAGTTGGAACTGACAACACTTGCTTTTGCTTTCCCTGCCGCTGGTGAAAGTGTCCTTACTGCGTTCAGCCAAAATGCTGACTATCTAACATTACTCGCCATCGTGGCTTATTCATTTACAAAAGAGGGGAATGCCTTTATTGAAGGTGACGATATTCCTCTAATTAATAAGGCGCTGGAAATGAATGTAATCCCACTTTTGATGGTCCGTAATTATCAAGATGGTGATTTTAACGAGAATCTTGCAGGAGATGTTTTGGCTAGTAAGCCGAACCGAGATCGGCTCGTGAACAGTTTGCTTAGGTTCATTAAGGAGAAAGGGTATGGCGGTGTAAGCGTCGATATGGAATTTATTCCACCGGCACGACGGGCTGATTTTGTTCTTTTTCTGCGGCAGTTAAAAAATGGTTTGCAGGAGAAAATTCTTCATGTAAACGTCCATGCTAAAACAGAAGATAATCCTACGAACCGGATCGTCGGCGGGCACGATTATCAGGAAATAGGTAAAATCGCTGACCTGATCGCGGTTATGACGATCGACTATGGCTACCCTACTGGTCCGCCGGAACCTATTGCACCGTTGTGGTGGATGGCACAGGTGCTTCGCTATGCTCGCAGCCTCATTCCTATTGAAAAGCTGCAGGCGGCGTTTCCATTATACGGCTATGATAAAGTCATCTCCAGTAACAAAACAACAGCTTTATCTGCACTTAGTGCTCAGAATCGGGCAATTAAAGTGGGCAGTCCTATCTTATATGACCAAGTGGCTGCTTCGCCTAATTATCGATATTATGCAGATCAATTACAACATAGTGTCTGGTTTGAAGACATAAGAAGTTTTACAGCTAAGTATCAGCTGATTGACGCCTATGATTTAGCTGGAGTAACTTACTGGCATATTGGGCTTGCCTTCCCGCAAAACTGGGCGTATGTAGAGCGTAACCTATTAATTAGAAAAGGGCTTAATGTCTAAGTCAGGCTGTTGAGAACGCTCAACAGCCTTTTTGGTTTGTAATTCAACGGCATTCATTTATTACGCTGTTTTGTTGGATTATGGTACACTCTTGATAGAAGAAACTGAAGGATGTGAGCACGTGAAAAGGATTATATTATTTGATGGTGACTGTAATTTTTGTGATAAAAGCGTTCAGTTCATTATTAAGCGTGATCCTGAGGCGATCTTTACCTTTACCTCTCAGCAAGGCGAAGCAGGTCAAAAAATGATAAAGAAGCATCATGCACCCGCTTCCATAGACAGCATCATATTAATTGAAAATGATACGTATTATCTGAAATCATCGGCGGCTTTACGCATTTGCAGACATCTGCAAGGGGCATGGAAGCTGCTATTTATATTTATCATTGTTCCGTATCCGATTCGGGATTTTTTTTATAATATCTTGGCAAAGAATCGCTACAAATGGTTTGGAAAAAAAGATCAATGTAACTTGCCAACACCAGAAATGCGCAAGAGATTTTTATAGATATGAAGAATGTTAGGGTAGTGTACGCGAAAGTAACAGGAAATATCTATGTGTCAAGTGACGGAGAGAAGATAGAAATCAAACAATAAGGCAACCATGACTATTTTCTCCTTCAGGTTGAAGGGAGTATAAGATGGTACTTACGAAAAACCTAACCAATCAATTTAACGAAGTAAAAAAGCATGTAAATCATACAGCTGATTCTATTGCTCGTGCTGGTGGAGCTTGTATGGTCATCTTGAATGATCAGGTCGTTTTCGAGGACTATTTTGGCCGACAGTCTTTAGCTAACCAGGCAAGAAAGGTGCAAGCAGATACTCAATTTCATGTTGCCTCCGTACGAAAATCCTATATCGGTTTCGCGGCGGCATATATGCGGTTTATACCGGCTGTATTTTTTCCATAGATGATCCCGTTGTCCGTTATTTGCCTCTGCTTGCCAGAGAATTGGCGGCCGGTGTAACCATTCGGCACCTTTTAACGCATACACATGGGCTTACCAAGAAAGACAACAGCCTCATCAGGGAGTTTCCACCCGGTACGAACTGGGCTTACCGAGCAATTGGGATTGAGTGGCTGACTCAAATTATTAAAGATACGACAGGGAAAACAGTTGCTGAATTACTTCAAACCTTGATCTTTGAACCCCTTGCTTTTAAAGAAACCGGCTGGTATGCAACAAAACATAAACAACTTGTAGAGGTTATTCTTCAAAACCCAAATGATCCGTCATGGTATACAAGCAATAGTATCGATGGCGATAAAATGAATATGTATGTCTCTGCACGTGAACTAGCTCTCTTTGGATATTTCCATCTGAAACAGGGTGTGATAAACGGGAGAAGGATTGTTCCAAAGGAAGTGATTGAATTAGCGGTTTCTGTCCAAAGTCCAAATTTTGAAGATAGTAATACTCCACAAAATGGCTTCTTATGGTTCGTGAAAGAGCATCCAGCCTTAAAAACAGAAATAGGCAGCCAGGTACCTGCTGGTTCTTATCAAATCCTCGGTTATACGAACACAGCGCTGTTAGTGGTGCCTGAACATAATCTGGTGGCAGTTAGAATGCTAAACAGTTTTGGTTCACCTCCGGAGTATGATTATCTACAAGATATCCGCTCGTTTGGCGATACCTTAATACGGTGCCTCTAAAATGAATACCCAGAAAACTGGGTATTTTTTTGCTCTTACCCCTTGTTATATAATTCGTTTTCACGTACGATAATGTTAAAAAATGTAAGCGATGGAGGGGATCAGTTGAAGAGATATC
>NZ_JAZVJO010000272.1:0-2605 GCF_059453735.1 Peribacillus sp.
TTTTTCTTAGCAAATGCTTTTTTTTCAATTCATGTATGTTCATATCCTTTTGCGCAATCCCCATATAAAATAGTAAAAATCGCATACTATTTTATTATAGCATGGGATTTTTTACCGTCTATTAATTTATTTTAGAGCGTAAGTAGGCATGAATGAATGGGTCAATTTCCCCATCCACGACTGCATGGACATTTCCACTTTCCTCATTGGTACGGTGATCCTTAACCATGGAGTATGGGTGGAATACATAGGAACGAATCTGACTTCCCCATCCAATTTCTTTTTGTTCTCCACGAATTTCAGCAAGCTGAGCTTCCTGTTCTTCGATTTTTAATTGGTACAGCTTTGATTTTAAAAGCTTCATTGCGTGCTCACGGTTTTTGATCTGTGAACGCTCTGATTGGCATGTTACAACCGAGTTAGTTGGTAAGTGAGTGATACGGACAGCGGAGTCCGTTGTATTGATATGCTGACCACCTGCACCAGTTGCACGATACGTATCAATTTTCAAATCTTCTGTACGGATTTCAATTTCAATCTCATCAGTAAATTCTGGCATAACCTCACAAGACACAAAAGAGGTATGTCGTCGACCAGACGAATCAAACGGTGAAATACGTACTAGACGATGTACACCCTTTTCTGCTTTTAAATATCCATAGGCGTTATGACCTTTGATCAGTAGCGTTACAGATTTAATACCTGCTTCGTCTCCTGGCAAGTAATCGATCGTTTCTACTTTAAAGCCACGTTTGTCAGCCCAGCGCTGATACATACGTAAAAGAATCGACCCCCAATCTTGGGATTCAGTTCCACCAGCACCTGGATGTAATTCTAAAATAGCATTGTGCTTGTCGTATTCTTCACTTAAAAGAAGTTGAAGCTCAAACTCTCCAAGTGCAGCTGTAAACTCTTTCAGCTCACTGCCAAGCTCCTCTTGCAATTCTTCATCCGGAACTTCTTTCAATAACTCTAACGTCATTTCTAAGTTTTCTTGTGTAGACATAAGGTCGTTGTATTGCTCCACTATGCCTTTTAAAGCGTTTAACTCATTGATGACCTTTTGAGCTCCTTGGGAATCATCCCAAAAGTCAGGGAAAGTCATTAATTCCTCTAGCTCTTGTATACGAACCTCTTTGTTTTCTAAGTCAAAGAGACCCCCTAAAGTCATTTAACTTGCCCGCCGTACGGTCTAATTCATTTCTTACAACTGAAATTTCTATCATTTTTTATTTCCTCCGAATATCTCTATTATCTAACTGCTCCGTGGCAATTTTTAAACTTTTCTCCACTACCACATGGGCATGGTTCGTTACGTCCCACTGTTGCTTGTTTGCGAACAGGTTTTTTCTTTACAGGACCGCCTTCTTCTTTTGGATTTACAGCTTGCCCTTTTGCTACCTCTTCACGCTCTAGGTTGTTACGAATTTCTGCTTTCATCGCATATTTAGCAACATCTTCTTGGACTGACTCAACCATTGCCTCGAACATTGCAAAGCCTTCACTTTGATATTCGCGAAGCGGATCTGTTTGACCATATGCACGTAAGTGAATCCCTTGGCGAAGCTGATCCATTGCATCAATATGATCGATCCATTTCGAGTCAATTGAACGAAGCAGTACAACTTTTTCAAATTCGCGCATACGTTCAGCTGTCATTTCTTCTTCTTTTGCATCATAGAAGGAGATAACTTCTTCTTTAATCTTCTCAATAACTTCTTCTTGAGAAAGATTTTCTAAAGTTTCTTGCGTAATAACACCCTCTGGAAGCATATTCGCTTGAATATAATCCTCTATTGCTTTGTAATTCCACTCTGCTTTATTTTCCGCGTTAGTATGCGTAGTTACAAGTCGCTCAATAACAGCGAAAATCATGGTTTCCACTAAGTCACGCATGTTTTCTGTTTCCAGAACTTCATTACGCTCTTTGTAGATGATTTCACGTTGCTGACGTAATACATCGTCATATTGCAGCAATCGCTTACGAGAGTCAAAGTTGTTACCCTCTACTCGTTTTTGGGCAGATTCTACCGCACGTGACACCATTTTAGATTGGATTGGTTGTGAATCATCCATACCCATCTTAGACATCATATTACGCATATTATCTGAACCAAATCGACGCATTAGTTCATCTTCCATAGAAAGATAGAATTGTGTTACCCCTGGATCTCCTTGACGCCCTGAACGACCACGTAGCTGATTATCAATACGTCTAGATTCATGACGCTCTGTACCAATAACAGCTAAACCGCCAACTTCTAGTACTCCATCTCCAAGTTTGATATCTGTACCACGTCCAGCCATGTTAGTGGCAATCGTTACAGAACCAAGATGTCCAGCTGTTGCTATTATTTCTGCTTCATGTTCATGGTTTTTTGCATTTAATACATTATGCTTAATGCCATGCTTTGTTAACAGCTTGGAAATGATTTCAGAAGTTTCAATTGCAACAGTACCAATTAACACGGGCTGTCCTTTTTTATTTCGTTCTGCAATATCCGCAGCAACCGCTTCAAATTTCCCGTTCATAGATGCATAGATTAAATCGGGACGATCATCTCTAGCTATTGGCTTATTTGTTGGTATTGCAATAACATTCATA
>NZ_JAZVJO010000273.1:0-12667 GCF_059453735.1 Peribacillus sp.
TTCTTACCTTCTCAGCAGTTATTCCCGTCTGGCCAGGCGTTATTCCCGTCCCGATGAAGGTTATTCCCGTCTAGATATGCATTAATCCCGTCTGAAGGTGGCTTATTCCCGTCTCGACACTATCTTCGAGTAATTACTACCTGGTGGGGTATCGGGATGTTTGGTTTATTTGTAAATGGGTCACTTTGCTTGGGGTGGAGCACTTCTTGAGGGAGTCCTCTAAGATGGTAAGCCTCGCCAACAGCGGGGTATTATCTTCCATACTCAAAAATAAAAAGGCAGGAGTTGAGCTTCCCGCCTTTGGTCATGGTCTATTCTTTTACTTCTTCTTTGATTCGATCAAGAGCCATGGAGTAAGCATCGTTTCCATAGTTTAGGCAGCGTTTTACGCGTGAAATCGTTGCGGTGCTGGCACCTGTTTCTGTTTCTATCTTATGATAGGTTTTGCCCTCTTTGAGCATTCTTGCTACTTCAAGTCGCTGAGCCAGAGATTGAATTTCATTTACTGTGCATAAATCGTCAAAAAAGCGATAACATTCTTCCATATCGTTTAGGGATAGAATGGCCGTGAATAATTGGTCTAAGTCTTTTCCTTTTAATTTATCAATTTGCATAATTTAACTCCTTTTTTAATTACTCTTTGGCATTCAACGTAACGGTTGCTTCGAGACCAGGATCGGCAGGAACGACGTTAACCCATGTCTTTCCGGTGATAAGTCCTGCTACTGTCCCATCGATCATCGGAACTATTCTTCCATTTTTATTTACCCATTGAATTTTATTTACTTTGCCTTTTTGAAGCAGATACCCATTGCCGCCGGCAGTAAGATCAATATTTCGGCGCCCTTCACTGTCGATTACCTTATGCGGTGCCTCGATAATGAGAAGATTATCGAGGACGATTGGAGTTTGAACCTCCGCCTCAATGGTCTGTTCACCATCAGAATAACGTTTATACTTTTCTGCTTCTTCGTCATATTCGTAACTTGCATTATAAGAACTGTTACCATAAGAAACAATTGCAGATAAAGCCGCGTCACCAGCTAGTTTACCAGCCTGGTCATCGCTTAAGAAAGAAAATGGTTCGGGGGCTCCTGTCAGGTCAAATGAATTCTGCTTAGCCCCTTTTTCGATATTGGCAAAAGTGATGTACGAATTATGAGGTGCTTTCCGATCCTGCGAACGCGTAAATAATGTTCCATCATACTTCAAGCCATTTAGTGCTTCAATATAATTGTCAGCAAGCATCGTTTTTGCATCAGGACTATTACCATGGCAAACATAAATACAATCTAGTCCTTTAGCAAGTTCAATGTAGTAGTCTCTAGCACTTCGAATCGGACCAACTTCTTTTGGCCAAGTACTTTGATACACTGCTAAAAAACGAGTGATATCTGCTTCAGCCAACAGTTCGTAAACGATATCCGCATCAGCTAGTCCCGTTTGAGGTCTTGCTTTCGGGTGATTGTTAATCGTGATTGCAATTGCTCTTCGATCGTTATTCTCATTGGTGCTAATCCCTGTTAACGGGTATTTTTGTTCACTATTTTTAGTTGAATTTTCGGAAGGCTGTTTGGGATCTTCTTTTTGAGTACAGCCGGTAATTAATAATAAAGAGGCTAATAAAATAAAGAACGTCTTTACCTTCATCATTCACACTCCCTGCTGTTGAAAATTCCCTCTCTTTTACATTTTAACGCATTATCGAGGGAAAGAGTACAGTTTTATTCATTACATCATAGATTCCAAGCTGAGTCACTCGTATATAGGGAAGATGAGTTGCTGAGAAAAATAATAATGTATAGATGGGGTCGCTGAATCGATATCCTTTTTGCTCTAAAAGCGATTTTAATTCTAGTTCTTCTTTAATAAGTGACTCTACTGACTTAGTAGACATTAACCCGTTTAGTCCTAACTCCATTTCATAACTAATTTTACCATTTTCAGCCACGACCATACCGCCGCCCATTTCCTTCATACGATTAAAAGCCAGAATCATATCTTTCTTATTTTTACCAATCAAGACTATATCTCCAGTACTGGAATACGAGCTGCAAAATCCGCTCAATTTATCTGCAAATCCTTTAATGATCGTATTAATCCGCCATTTCCCACCACGGTCAATCATGACAAAAAAACATTGATCGTCATTATATGACAATTCACCGAAAGAAATATCGGTCACAATTGAATATGGCTTAAGAATAACATCATTGACCATTTCTATTCCAAAAGGCATTGAAAATTCAAAATCCCTTGCCGCATCGATGTCCCATTCAAGCTGTAACGGTTCTAACTGAAAGTCTTTCCAGTTTATAGCTGATTTACTGGGCAGACACTCGCCTTCCCGCTTCACCCATTGTCCCTTTGCTAAAACAGAAACAGGGGTAGGATTTTTTTCATTTGATAAGAAATTAATATTTGCCACTCTACCTGTAGCGATATTACCGTGCAAATACTCCATATTATAATATCGAGCAATGTTAATAGTCGCCATGTTATAAGCATCAATGACTGGTACACCACTATCGATGGCTATCTTAATTAATTGATCTGTAAACCCTTCTTCATGGAAGGAAGGAGGAGAACCATCCGTGGTATAGAAAAACTTATCAAACTGATTAACACCAAGTGCTTGAATTTCCTTTAAAAGTCTAGGTAAATCTGGACGAATGGAAGAATGACGTAGCGCAACCGTATACCCCTGCATCAAACGGTTCATTACTTCTTCGCCTGACATAGCTTCATGATCACAATCCGCACCAAACAACATCAGTTTAGCCAATGTTTTTTCTGATGCACCTGGAAAATGACCCTCAATCTTCTTTCTCATCCGTTTTGTTTCTTGAATCCAATGAAGCATCATATCATCGCCGTCTAAAAGCCGCGGCCATCCTGTTAGTTCTCCACCCTGCAATACTGCGTCATGCTCTAGCCATGCCTTTACCTCGCCGTGAGTAAAAATCAATTCTTCATCCAAGAGTTCTGTTTGTCCGTCAAAACGACACCACCAATACATGGTTGCTGGAATCGTCCGGAGTTCCTTCAACAAAGAAAACGCTTTCTTTTTATCTAATTGTAAAAATAACATCAGGTTATCATTTATTAGAGTTGTTGTTCCATATTTAGCTGTATATTGAGAAAACGTAAGGGGATTATATAACTGAAACGGATGAGAATGAGGCTCTATATAACCAGGGACTAAAAAACGTCCTTCACACTCAATAACTTCGCATCCCTCTACATCATCGGGATACTTGTCTCCAACATAGACAATTCGATCATCATATATCCAGATGTTTGCTTTCGTCCATTTTCTTAAAAATTGATTTAGATAAACTGCGTTCTGGAGTAAAATTGTTGGCGCTTTACTTCCGTCTAGTACTTCAACATGCTCACGTAAATCTCTATTTTTCCATCTATATCGCTGTTCTAACATAACGAATCCTCCAGTTGATCCTATATTTTCCAATTATTTTTATTGATAATTAAATACTAACAATCGAATTAAAGTATGATTATTCTGATTTTCTTTATAATACCATATTCTCCCACGCAACACATTAACGTTTTACAAAAATAATATTAAACAAAGGAGACATCAACATGAAACTTACACCTAATATCAGTATTATGAATGCCTTACTTCGGATCACATGTGGATTCACCTGTTTAACATGGGCTGGAGCTAAATTAGCGAAAAAACCGTGGAATAATTCCTACATAATCGTCGCCATGCTATCAGGAATGAAAATTGGTGAAGGAATTCTTAGGTATTGTCCGGTTACTGACATGGTAGAAGAAGGCCTAGAAAGGAAGATGGATTCAGAAGAAAGTGAATTCCTCCCTAATCGCTACTAATAAAGTAAACACCCCCCATCCGTTTGGAAGGGGGGTGAATTTATCAAGAAAAGTCGAATTGGATAGCATGATGGCCGATATCTTTACGCCAGAATAAGCCGTCATTATGCAACTTCTCCAGTTCTCGGTAAACTTTAGTCTGTGCCGATAACAAATCTTCACCTTTTCCAGTAACAAGTAACACACGACCACCGTCAGTCACGTATTCACCAGATTCAGCTTTCTTTGTACCCGCATGATAAACATGAATATCCTCACTAATGTCATGAAGACCAAAAATTTTACAGCCTTTTTCATATTCACTCGGGTAACCTTTAGCAGCCACAACTACTCCTAAAACGGGTTGTTGATCCCAGATAAGTTTATAATCCTCTTGTCTAAGTACAGCAAGCATTGCTTCAGCTAAATCGTTTTGGAGACGCGGTAAGACTACTTGCGTCTCTGGATCTCCAAATCTCGCATTAAACTCAATAACCTTTGTTCCTTTTTTTGTTACAATTAATCCAGCATATAAAATGCCGGTAAAAAATCTTCCTTCTTCAATAAGTGCTTCTGCAACAGGTTTAACTACCTGTTCAATTGCCTTGAGTACAATAACATCTGGAATTTGCGGGACAGGAGAATAAGCTCCCATTCCACCAGTATTCGGTCCTTTATCACCGTCATAGGCACGCTTATGGTCCTGAGCGATTGCCATTGGATAAACTCGATCGCCATTTACAAACGACATCAAACTGAATTCCTCTCCATCAAGAAATTCTTCAATGACCACTTTTCGAGAGGCATCTCCGAACTTATCATTCAAAAGCATGTCCTGCAAAGCTTCAATGGCGTCCTCCATTGTTTTCGCAACGACTACCCCTTTACCCGCAGCCAATCCATCTGCTTTAATAACAATCGGTATCCCGACTTCCTCCACGTAGGATTTCGCTTTTTCAAAATCCGTAAATGTCTCATAAGCCGCCGTGGCAATATCGTACTTTTTCATTAAATCCTTGGCAAATGTTTTACTTCCTTCGATTTCAGCCGCACGTGCACTCGGTCCGAAAACGGTTAATCCTTCATTAGTGAATTTATCAGCAAGTCCATTAATTAATGGAATTTCGGCTCCAATTACGGTAAGACCTACATCATTTTCCTTGGCGAACGTAATTAACGCGTCGTGATTATTTTCATCAATCGCTGTGAGCTCGGCTACGTCCTCCATCCCAGGATTTCCTGGGGCAACGAACACCTTTGACACGCTCTTACTTTCATGAAACTTTCTCGCTAGGGCATGTTCACGCCCGCCGCGTCCAATCACTAAAACTTTCATAGGACCACCCCGTTTTCAGTTAGTCATCGTAAGTCTCTTATACCCTTTTTAGCACAAATACGAACAACTTTATTCAATTAATGTTTGAAGTGTCGGACGGCAGTGAACACCATGGTAATTCCATATTCATTTGCCTTTTTAATGGAATCTTCATCCTTCACTGAACCTCCTGGTTGGATGATCGCAGTTATTCCAGCTTTTGCTGCAGCTTCAACCGTATCGTCCATAGGGAAAAAGGCATCTGATGCTAATGCGGCACCCTTTGCTTTTTCTGCCGCTTGAGTAAGAGCTATATTAGCTGCACCCACACGATTCATCTGTCCAGCACCAACACCATATGTCATACCTTGTCCGCAAACAACGATTGCATTAGACTTTACATGCTTAACAACCTTCCAGCCAAGCTTTAAATCTTCCCATTCTTGTTCGGTTGGCTTACGCTTGGTAGGCACAGTAATTGTTGCCTCTTCAAAGTCATATGTATCACGGTCTTGGACAAGAAGTCCTCCCTGAATCGAGGTGAATTTCCGTTCGTCTTTCACTCCACTGTCAAAAGAGACAGTTAACAGACGGATATTCTTTTTAACACTTAGGATTTCAAATGCTTCTTGTGTAAAGCTTGGTGCAATAATGATTTCAAGGAAAATGTCCTTTAACATACTGGCTGTCTCAAGATCCACGTCTCTATTCAATGCAATAATACCGCCAAAAATCGATGTAGAATCTGCATCAAAGGCTTTTTTAAAGGCAGCAGCAATCGTATCTCCAGTTCCAACACCGCATGGATTCATATGTTTAACTGCAACTGCAGCCGGTTCATTGAACTCTTTAACAATTTGCAGGGCTGCATCAGCGTCATTGATATTATTATATGAAAGCTCTTTTCCATGTAATTGTTCGGCATAAGCAATTGAAAAAGCAGAACCAAGTGGTTTTTTATAAAATGAGGCTTGTTGATGCGGATTTTCTCCGTAACGTAGTGTTTGTTTTAAATCAAACGTCATCGTTAAACTTTCTGGGTTTTCCTCACCAGCAAGCTCGGTCATATACTCAGAAATGACCGCATCGTACCCAGCCGTATGACGGAAAACCTTCGCAGCAAATTGGCGTTTCTTCGCTGGAGACACCTGTCCATTTTCATTAAGTTCTGCTAAAACATAAGGATAATCAGCTGGATCAACCACAACTGTAACATGCTCATGGTTCTTTGCCGCTGAGCGCAGCATCGTCGGCCCGCCAATGTCAATATTCTCAATTGCGTCCTCAGGTGTAACGTCAGGTTTAGCAATCGTTTGTTGGAATGGATATAAATTAACGCAAACAAGCTCAATTGGCTGGATTTGATGTTCTTCCAGTTGAGCTAGATGAGCTGCATCGTTCGGTCTTGCTAAAAGTCCGCCATGTACATTTGGATGCAGCGTTTTGACACGACCATCTAGAATTTCAGGAAAACCAGTAATATCACTGATGCCGATGACTTCAAGACCATGATCAAGCAACGTCTTTTTAGTTCCCCCTGTTGAAATAATTTCAAATCCTGCTTCAATTAATCCTTTTGCAAATTCTACAATTCCTGTTTTATCTGAAACACTAATTAGTGCACGCTTCATTTTGAACCCTCCAAGTTTAAGTTTATACAGTCGTGCAGCAATTGCTGTACGACGGCAGGATATACTTGATGCTCTGCCAGTTGTATGCGTTTCTGTATACTTTCCCTCGTATCTCCTGACTCAATCTCAATAGCTTTTTGTGCAATAATTTGACCAGTATCCATTCCCTCATCAACATAATGGATCGTCAGCCCCGTTACCTTAACACCAGCTTTAACAGCCTGATCAACTGCATCTTTCCCTGGAAAGGCTGGAAGAAGTGATGGATGGATGTTTATGATTCTTCGCGGATATGCGTGTAATAAAGTCGGGCCTATCAATCTCATATACCCAGCAAGAAGGATAAAATCAATACTCTCTCTGTTTAACTGTTCTAATAAGGCTTGTTCATAGGATATTTTAGATGAATAACATTTGGGTGAAATACATAGAAAAGGAATCCGTTCGTCCGTTGCCCTTTTCAACACGTAGGCTTCCGGTTGATCACAAATAAGCAGACTGATTTTCGCATCAAGTTTACCCGCTTTATCTGCTTCGACCAGCGCCTGAAAATTGCTCCCGTTCCCTGATGCAAATACTGCAATCTTTTTCATGACTGCCTCCTTACACCGTTTTCTGAAAAGACACACCGGCACCGTTTGTCACTCTTCCAATGATTGATGCTATTTCACCAAATTCGTTAAAATGCTGACAAATATGATTTGCTTCGGTTTCCTTCACTACAATCGTCATACCAATTCCCATGTTAAACACGTTAAACATTTCAGCTGAACGCAGCTTGCCCTTTTCTTGAAGCAAATTGAAAATGACCGGTACCTTCCAAGAATCTTGAATGATCACAACACCTAGATGATCTGGCAGCATACGAGGAATATTTTCAATAAACCCTCCTCCGGTAATATGAGCCAGACCTTTTAAGTCATATTTTTTTAAGGCAGATAGTACTGATTTCACGTAAATTTTCGTTGGTTTAAGCAGTTCCTCGCCAAGTGTACAGCCAAGCTCCTCGACCTTCTCGTTGAGGTCCATTCCTGCATCCTGTAAAAGAATTTTACGAACCAATGAATAGCCATTGCTATGGATACCGCTAGACGCTAGACCAATAACAACATCTCCCGCATGAATACTTTCTCCTGTCACTAACTGTGCTTTCTCTGCAGCCCCAACAGCAAATCCAGCTACATCATATTCTTCAGACGAGTACATTCCTGGCATTTCTGCTGTTTCTCCGCCAATTAAAGCACAGCCTGCCTGTTCACAGCCATCGGCTACCCCTTTGACAATCTGTTCAATTCGTTCTGGGTCAGCCTGCCCGCATGCAATATAATCGAGGAAGTAAAGAGGCTCGGCTCCCTGGACAATAATATCATTCACACACATAGCTACACAATCAATCCCAATTGTATCATGTTTATCCATCATTATTGCTAGAAGCAGTTTGGTGCCGACCCCGTCCGTTCCTGAAACCAGCACTGGTTCCTTTAGTCCTAGCATTGACAAATCAAACATGCCGCCAAAGCCTCCTAGACCACTCATAACACCCGTACGCATCGTCTTTTGGACATGTTTTTTCATACGTGAAACGGCTTCATAGCCTGCTTCTATATTCACGCCAGCTTCTTTATATGCATTTGACACAATATTGCCTCCTCAAACTCAGCATTTTTGATAGCCTTCACGTGTTTCTTCATAGATTTCAGTTGGATAGTTTCCAGTGAAGCAAGCCATACACGCACCATGAGTTTCGCCATCAAACGATCGGCCAATTCCTTCAACCGTACCCTCAACACTTAAAAAGGTGAGTGAATCAGCACCTATCAGCTGACGAATTTCCTCAACTGAATTTTCAGAGGCAATCAATTCGGATGTAGTTGAGGTATCAATGCCATAAAAGCAGGGGTTTTTTATCGGAGGTGAGCTGATCAGCACGTGAACCTCTTTCGCTCCAGCTTCTTTTAACATCGTCACAATTCGCTTGCTTGTCGTTCCACGAACAATCGAATCATCAACCATTACCACCCGTTTGCCATCAACTACTCCCCTGACGGCAGATAATTTCATCTTTACACCCTGTTCCCGCAAAGACTGTGAAGGCTGGATAAATGTCCGACCGACATATCTATTTTTAATTAATCCAAGCTCATAGGGCATCCCCGTTGCTTCAGCATAGCCAATCGCAACTGAGATACTTGAATCAGGAACACCTGTTACAACATCCGCTTCAATCGTTACTTCCTTTGCCAGTTGCTTTCCGAGATTCTTTCTTGCCGTATGAACATTAATTCCTTCAATATTACTATCCGGACGGGCAAAATAAATGTATTCCATTGTGCACATCGCCCGTTGTGAGGACATGGAAAAATACTCAGATGATATCCCTTCGTCATTAATGACGACTAATTCACCAGGTTCCACATCACGAACAAATTTCGCACCGACAATATCTAACGCACACGTTTCCGAAGCGACAACGTACGCATCACCAAGCTTACCAATGGATAAGGGACGTAACCCATGAGGATCTAACGCCACCATCATTTCCGTCTCTGTCATGATTAAAAAGGCATACGCACCTTTTAGCATACTCAATGCATTTTTAAGACGGTTTTTATGTGTTGCAAAACCGCCTCTGCGGATTAAGTGTGCAAGTACTTCTGTATCTGAAGAAGTTTGAAATATACTCCCCTGTGCTTCTAACTGTGATTTTAATTGATTTGCATTGACGAGATTACCGTTATGAGCCAATGCCATGGCGCCGCTTTGAAAGTTGAACAGCAACGGCTGGACATTTTCATAGCCTCCTCCGCCTGCCGTTGCATATCGAACATGGCCGATTGCCGCTCTCCCATTGAGGTTTTTCATTTTCTCCGTCGTAAAGACTTCTGTAACGAGCCCTTCACCTTTGACACAGGTTAGCTGATCGTCGTTCATTTCAACAATACCAGCGCCTTCTTGTCCTCGATGCTGCAGACTATGCAATCCGTAATAGGTGATTTGTGCAGCATCCTCGTGACCCCAGATACCAAAAACTCCACATTCCTCATTTAGTCCTTTTAATTCAGCAAGCATGGAATGGCTCCTTTCCAAGCAGCATGTAATTCAGAAACGTTTACATCTATTAAACTCGTTCCCGCTTCATTTACCATTTTTAATGTTGCATCATGCGTGACTGTCCCAATCAGATAGGCATCTTCCACGAGTGCTTCAAAGCCTTCTTTATGTTCCGGTTTTATCGAAAGAATAAAACGTGATTGCGTTTCTGCAAATAGAGCTGATATCACATCACCTTTAATGACCATTTCAGCCCCAAGACTATTTTCCCCAAACAATGACTCTGCCGCCGCTACGGCAAACCCGCCTTCGGCAATGTCGTGTGCGGATGCCACTAATCCCAGTTGAATCGCTTGAAGAATATGGTGTTGGCGTTTTTGTTCCACGGCAAGGTCTATAACAGGTGCCGGCCCAGAAATTTTGCCATCGATCATTTTCTGCAGCTCACTTCCGCCAAATTCAGACGTTGCTTCGCCGATTACATAAATTACATCCCCGGCTTGTTTGAATTCCTGTGTGGTTATATGAGCTAAATCACTGATCAATCCCACCATTCCAATTACAGGTGTTGGATATACGGCCACTCCATTTGTTTCATTATAAAGCGAAACATTTCCTCCGATGACCGGTGTTTTCAGCGTACGACACGCTTCACTCATGCCATCTGTTGCTTTTTCAATTTGCCAGAAAATTTCTGGTTTCTCCGGGCTGCCAAAGTTTAAACAGTCTGTAATAGCCAACGGCTCTGCACCAGAACAAATGATATTACGAGCTGCTTCAGCAACCGCAATCTTTCCACCCATTTCTGGATCAAGGTAGAGATAGCGGGAATTGCAATCCGTTGTCATGGCTAAAGCTTTATTTGTATCACGAATCCGAACAACAGCAGCATCTGAACCTGGGGCTACAACTGTATTTGTTCGAACCATATAATCATATTGTTCATAAACCCATTCCTTACTTGCGATGGTCGGCTGTGACAACAAATCTTTCAACGCTGTCCTGTAATCGGAAATTTGAGGAGCTGGAATAGTCATTGCTTGAAACTCTCGGAAATAGCCTGGTTCGCTTGATGGTTTATGATAAACAGGAGCCTCTTCAGCCAGCGCATCCACAGGAACATCGGCTATAATTGAGCCTTTATGCGTTAGTTTTAAATTTTTTGCTTCTGTTACCTTTCCGACGGCTACTGCCTCTAAATCATATCTAGAAAATATCTCTCTGATTTCTTGTTCGCGGCCTTTTTTCACAACAATAAGCATCCGCTCCTGAGATTCTGAAAGCATCATTTCGTAAGCGGTCATTCCTGTCTCACGCTGCGGGATAAGATCAAGGTTCATTTCAATTCCGGACCCTGCCTTACTCGCCATCTCGGCTGAAGAACTCGTTAATCCTGCTGCACCCATGTCTTGAATTCCAACAAGTGCATCCGATTTAATCAAATCAAGGCATGCTTCAAGAAGCAGCTTCTCCATGAAAGGATCACCCACCTGTACTGCAGGCCGTTTGGCTTCAGACGTTTCTGTCAATTCTTCTGACGCAAAAGTTGCGCCATGTATCCCATCACGACCGGTTTTAGCACCGACATACATAACCGTATTCCCGATACCGCGAGCCTGACCTTTTTGAATTTCTTCATGATTAATCAACCCAACACACATGGCATTCACAAGGGGATTTCCTTCATAGGATGGATCAAATTGTATCTCCCCGCCAACGGTTGGAATACCCATACAATTCCCATACCCAGCGATTCCAGCGACAACTTCTTTAAACAAGTATTTGGTTCTTGGGTTATCCAGCTCGCCAAAGCGTAAAGAATTCAACATAGCAATCGGTCGGGAACCCATGGAAAAAACGTCTCTAATGATTCCACCGACACCCGTTGCTGCTCCTTGATAAGGCTCAATCGCAGAGGGATGGTTATGACTTTCAATTTTAAATACTACGGCTTGGTTATCGCCAATATCAACGATTCCAGCTCCTTCACCTGGACCTTGAAGAACTTTTTCACCTGTGACTGGAAACTTGCTCAAAACTGGCTTAGAGTTTTTATACGAACAATGCTCTGACCACATAACCGAAAACAAACCTGTTTCTGTATAATTAGGCGTACGCCCAAGGATTTTTTCCACCATCGCAAATTCTTCATCCGTCAGTCCCATTTCTGCATATATCCGCTCTGACATAATCATTTCTGGGCTTGGCTCAAGCATTAACGACATGTGATTCCCTCCAGTTCTTAACAATCGATTGAAACAGCATTAATCCGTCATTACTTCCAAGCAGCGTATCAACGGCACGCTCAGGGTGAGGCATCATCCCAAGAACATTTCCCTGCTGATTAATAATTCCGGCAATTTTCTCCAAACTGCCATTTGGATTGTCACCATTATAGGTAAATACAATCTGATTATTTGCTTTCAACATTTCTAAGGTTTGGTCATCACAATAGTAATTTCCTTCACCATGTGCAACTGGGATCGTAATTACTTCCCCTTTAGAGTAACCATTTGTAAAAGCCGTTTCGGTATTTTCAACTTGCAGCTTAACCGGACGACAGATAAATTTCAAATCACGATTTTTGCGCATGGCTCCTGGCAGGAGACCAGCTTCAAGAAGAATTTGAAATCCATTACATATTCCAAGGACAGGCTTACCTGCATTTGCCGCTTTAACGACCTCAGTCATCACCGTTGAAAACCGGGCAATCGCCCCTGAGCGAAGGTAATCGCCATATGAAAAGCCGCCAGGCAAAAGAATTCCATCAAATTGATCTAAGTTATCCGCAGTATGCCAAACATATTCCGCTTCTTCTCCTAGTTCATCT
>NZ_JAZVJO010000274.1:0-3960 GCF_059453735.1 Peribacillus sp.
ATATTGATTTTGATGATAATAAAGTGTCGATTCGACACGATATCACCTACTGCCCCAGAGTTGATAAGGGATCGAAGTGTGAATACGAGCTCTCTGATCCTAAGACCGAGGCAGGTAAGAGAGACATCCCTCTTCTCGATAAGGTTAAGGAAGCATTCATCGCCGAGAAAAAGTATCAGGAAGAGACAGGCAACCACTGTGTAATGGAACTTGGAGGATTCTCCGGATTTGTTTTCTGTAACAGGTTCGGGAACTTTCACAACCAGGCATCGATCAATCGCGAGATTAAAAGAATCGTGAATGATCACAATGCACGTGAGCAAGTGAATGCAAGAAGAGAAGGCAGACAACCTCTTATGATTCCGAGTTTCAGTTGTCACATTACGAGGCATACATTCTGTACCCGCCTCTGCGAGAACGAGACAAACATTAAAGTGATCCAGACGATCATGGGTCACAAGGACATTCAGACAACTCTGGATATTTACGCAGAAGTATCTGAGTCCAAGAAGCAAGACGTATTTAGACAACTTAATCACACAAATATCGTGTAGGAAGAGGTCGAACGGATTGCACACAAAAAAGTTGCCCAAGGCTACAATGTGCCTACAAAGGTTCAAAACGTAGTCAGATGACAACAGATGATGGAACAATTAAGGCAGTCGGAAAATCATGATAATACATGATAATAGATGAACAGAACATATGTTCGATAGTCGTCCCGACAATGCGTCCTCTGGACTAATTCATTCCTTGAAACCCTTGATTTTATTGGGTTTGTGATTTTTGCGTAGAAGCGTACTACGACAAATACTACGACAACACTACGACAAAGCTCCCAATGTGCCGAAAAATCGCACATTTTTAAAACTAGGTACGACAAGAAAATTCCCTGAGCATATGTCTCAGGGTTTTCTTTTGTAATCATATATAAAGATATAAAGGCATTGATAAGGATATATCAATGCATGTCCCTGTTTTTTCAAGTTATAAATCGCACATTGGAACGATTTGCTCCTTCAATTTATCCTTATCTTGAAGAATTGGAGGTAGCTTATGTACATTACTTGGGTTGGTTCACTGGCTGTTCTCCTTAATAAGTTGTGGAGAACTCTGTTCAGAGTTGAGCGTATAGAAGAAAGCTACAACGAAACGGTTAAGCGCTTCGGTGCCTATTACTTCTGCATTGATGATCTCCCTTTATGAGACGCAAATCTCTGGCAGAAGAACGACCGGATCTGCTGTCCCAGTGGGACCCAAATAACGAACTGTCTCCGTCTTCCGTTACCTGTGGATCACACAAGAAGGTTTCCTGGATCTGCAATAACGGCCATACATGGACGGCTGTTGTTAAGAACAGAGTACAAGGTAGCGGCTGTCCGTACTGTGAGCATAGAGCTGTCCTTAAAGGCTACAACGACCTTCAGACTGTTTTTCCAGAGCTTGTAAAGTCATGGTCCCCTAAGAATCCATTAATGCCCTCAGAAGTCTCCTCTAAGTCAAATGCCGAGGTTCTGTGGGTATGTGAGAATGGTCATGCGTGGAAAGCACGTGTTGCGGATCGTACAGATGGTCATGGCTGTCCTTACTGTGCCGGCCAACGTGTCTGGAAGGGCTATAACGATCTTGCGACAACACACCCTGATCTGATCCCTGAATGGTCGAGTAGGAATAAAGACCTTTCTCCCGAAACTATTACATACAAGAACCGTACTAATGTCTGGTGGCATTGTCCTAAATGCGGAAACGACTATCAAGCTGTAGTTTATTCCAAAGCAAACGGCCGCATCTGTCCTTTTTGCATCGCCAATGGTCTTAAGCAGCTTAGAGATATGCGCTTGGCTAAGAAAAAGATAGCAAAAGATTTCACTTATCTCCTACCGCAACTGGCTACTATCTTCTACGCAGGAAGGAATGGTCTGAAGATAATCACGAATACAGAATCATTCATTGGGCTACCCGTAACAGCTTATCTTCCTGATATCGGTTTAATAATCGATGTCTGCAGCTCGGGCAAGGAAATCAAACTAAAAGAATATATATGCAACACTAAGAATATTAAATATGTAAGTATGTCTGAAAGGCTCCCGGAAGCAGAAAGCATCCGAAAAGTCCGAAAGGCATTTACTGATGCTCATATTCATCTCTTTTCAGACCCTATCGAAGATCTGGAGACAATACGAAACAATTATTCTCAATGGAAACTCAAAGGTTAACTTCGGCTCCACTGGGGCCGAAGTTGACAAGTTTTGCATTGATTCTGTCAAGTTTTGAGTGTGCCTGTCAGGTTTTGTGTATTTCTAGGCAAGTTTTGCAGGTTCCTTAATATTGAACTTCTCCGGCATACAATCCTCGAATTCTTCCTTCGGGATGCTCAGGAAGATATCAACGAGTTCCTTATCAAGCTGCGTCCCCGCGACTTCTTTGATTATCGCCATTGCTTCCTCGTGAGTTTTCGGCGCCTTATATGCCCTTCTCATCGTTATTGCCGAATATGTATCAGCTATAGCTATTATTCTCGACGCCGTAGGGATCTCGTCAGCCTTCTTATGGTAATACCCGTTGCCGTCAACTCTCTCGTGATGATACAAGATCCAGTCCGAGATCGTGGCAAAGGTCGCAAGCGGAGCCATTATCTTTACTCCGACCTCCGGGTGAGTACGCATAACGGTCCATTCTTCATCAGTCAGCTTGGCAGGCTTATTGAGGATTGCTTCCGGTACGCCCAGCTTGCCGACATCGTGCATGAGAGCAGCATACTCAAGGCTTACGGGATTTATATCCTTCTTGATACTATTCGGGAGATGTTTATAGAAAAGCATCGTTACTGCCTGAACCTGAAGGCTGTGACCGTTAAGGTTAGGGTCTCTGGCATCAATGACGCCTACAAGCACTTCGGCTATGTCGATACTTCTCTTCTTGGCTGTATCGAGAAGTCCGTACATGAGGTCAAGCACTAACATTACAAAGATACTTCCGCCGAAAAGCACCATCGCCATTATGAGATCCGGCTTGGAGAAGATGGCAATAATAAGATAACCGACAAGGAAGAATATAAGCAAGACTAGTGATATTCTCTTCCTTATCCTGTCACGGCGCATACCTGATGAGAGGACATCGTGAGAGTTCCGCATAAAGAGGATGTATCTTACGATGTTCGTTACCATCAGTAACGCACCGGCTATTATCATCAAATAATTAACTATATCCATCAGACAACGGTGTCCCTGAGCTTATCGAAAGCTCTCTTAGCTACTTGCTGAACATTGGCATCGGGATCTGCAAACGCCAGCTTCTTCACATATTCCAAACAGTGCTTGGCATTGATTGCAGCAGCTGCTTCGGCCGCTGACGCTCTTACCATTGGAGAATGATCACGCAATAAGGGTATCAGTGCCATGCCGGAATCGTAGGTGGGGATCATGCCCAGAGCCATTGCTACAGCCATTCTTACATCATCATTAGGGTTATCAGCATACTTAATCACGGCTCCGAGCTTCTGCTTCGCGCCAAGTTTCAGTACTTTATCCTTCAAACCATCAGAAAAAGCCATTACCACCGACTTCCCTTCTAAAACCATCCTTTTATAATATTATAAGGAAGTTCTTAACGGTGATAATCGGTATGACTTTAAATATCTGTAAACTTTACATTTTGAAGATTCGACTCACTGAAATGGATTTCTGTCATTCATGACACTTTTCCAGTTTATCCGGACAAGCAAAAAGAGCCACGATTTCTCGAAGCTCTTAGTCGATTATTTTCAGGACAAAGCCAACAAATACGGGGCGGATATTTCCATTAACAGAATAAAACAATGCGTAAACGGGATGTAAATTCAGGCATCCCGTTGTTTCATCATAGATAGGAAACTGATAGAATCCTTTTAAACATAAAACAAGAATGGGAGGATACGACTATGGCAGAAGACAAGGTATTAGGTCCTGAAGAACTGGAAAA
>NZ_JAZVJO010000275.1:0-5235 GCF_059453735.1 Peribacillus sp.
AATCCTTCCAAGAGGTACTGAAGGAGAATGGAAATCTTCGTTGGTAGAGAAGGTTTTGGTTGGTTTAGTACCTGATCCATTATCCTATACAGATTTTATACGTTCCAGATCATATAGAATACCGATTTCTTCTCTAAAAAAAGGATGGCAAGAAGCAAAATATGTTGCCTTGTATCTAAAGGAAGGAATTACAAGCCAAAAAGGGATTAAAGAGTATGGACTCATTCGGGATGTAGAGATTCAAGATGACCATGTAGTCTACTCTATTGATGTTTGGAAGGAATTAAGACACCCTATTAAACCGGTTCGGTATGGAATTGGCACAAGTATGATAACCAGTTTCACACAATTGATGGAAGCAAGAGAGTTACCGGAACTTTATTTGAAATCAAGAGAAGAAATGATTTTGTGGAAGATGCTAAGGAGAGTTTCGGACCGAATTCAAATTAGTTTAGATCATGAAGAACTTGATAAAGCTACGGCTGTGAGCGATTTTACATTTAAGGATATACAAGCTGTTTTAAATCAGGATAATCAAGAGATAACTTTTAATAAAGGTGAGTACCATGAAACTGTTTCATGGTCAAAATTAAAAACTCACCCTACATCGGTATTTAAATTAATACTTTCATTATTAGATGAGAGATTGACTAAGTTCTGAGTCAGTCTCTTTTTCGTTAAGTTGATGCACTTTTCTAATAGGCTGTTTTCGTAAAGATTATTGCTTTCTTAATTGATGTATGAAACAGAATATCTTTACATATACCAGCATAATTAAGTGTTGAAAACTCTTGAAGTAATATTTTCAGTATTATATTATGTTAAAATAATAAAAAAGTTATAAAAGTGAGGACTAAATTATGTTTAAAAATCCAGCTATATGGACAATTATTACAGCCATTATAACTGCTATGGTTTATATTGATGTGTTTTTTCTTGAATTATATTTATTCACTATTCCTTTAGCAGTTTTAGTTGCTATTATTTCCATAATTATATCTGTTGTGCAAAAAAGATATATTTATATATTTTTCAATTTACCATTAGCTATCATTGCGTGTATGTGTTATGTCTTATTTCCTTGGTAAAATTTGCTCTTCAAAGGATGCCTATTATGGGTGTCCTTTTTTAGTTGGCTATATTGTTGTTTTAAATAGGTTCAGTGAATAAGACCAGTATTAAATGTTGAGGGAAGCTTAAGGTGCGAGACTCCTGCGGGATAGATGAGGCCCCACAGGCACTATACGTCGAGGAGGATCAGCACCCGGCACTCAGAAAGTAAGCATCCTAGAGCAGAATGTAACTCAATTTTGTTCATAAGCAACAAAGCCTACGAAAACAGCCTTCTAATTCGCCATAGCTAACGTTATCGAGGACGATAGTTTTGTATCTTTCTAAATCCATCATTTCTACATATAAGAAGTCTTCTATAAAATCCATTCTACCTTTCTCCTTTTTTATCCATTTATTCTCATTTTACCTCATCATTTCGTAAATGACTCTATGATAAGTGAATGCTATATTTCTTTTAACTTTCAAAATATTTTGCTAAAATATTGTTTTATAACCAAAATAAAGGAAGCGAAACCTATGAATAATGAACTTACCGTGTTTTTTGATTACAATTGTCCGTTTTGTTATGTGGAATCGATTCGACTTCAAGCTTTGGTAGAGGAAGGGATCGACATAAAGTGGCGTTCTTATCAGAAGCCGGATAATGCATTTCCACCGGAAAAGCCTGCTGATTATGGGGAACAGGTGCAAGCCTTTTTGAAAATGCTACGGGAAGAGAAGGGGATGAAGATTCAATCTCCGCCGGAAAAAGCCTCTACACTTTTAGCCCATATTGGGGGGAAGTATGCATTGGAGAAAGGAAGATTTCCTGAGTATCAGAGTCATATTTTTAAAGCGATTTGGCAGGATGGTCAAACAGTGGATTCAATGGATGTACTGATGTCGATTGCCCGTACATTGGAGTTTAATGAAGCAGAATTTAGGGTTGCTTTGGAAAATACCTATTATCGTCAGTTTGTGGAGAAGGATTTACAAGAGGTGGAGGAGCGCAAAATCTGGACAATTCCGTATTATATAGGTGTGACATCTAAAATAGAAGTCTTCCATTTTAATGAAATACCTTCTTTGGACCAAATTAGAATATTAATGGATAAAAATTAGTGTATTTTCAAATTATTGATTAAATTTACAATAAATGATATATTCTAAACCTAGTATTTTAATGGGAAAAGAGGGGTACGAGTGAAAGCATCCAGAAAAGCTGTATTTATACTGCTATTATTAGTGACTGTGGTACTTGCTGCGTGTGGTCAGGATCAAAAGGGTGAAAAGGCCAGCCAATGGGGAGAGATTAAAGAGAAGGGTACATTGGTGATTGGTACGACTGGTACATATTATCCGATGGATTATAAAGATCCGAAAACGAATGAATTGACTGGATTCGAAGTGGAGATTGCGAAGGAATCTGCTAAACGATTGGGATTAAAAGTAGAGTTCAAAACGATGGAGTTTGATGGCATTTTGCCAGCGCTCCGCAATGGGCAAATTGATTTAGCTTCCAATAACTTTACGATTAATGAAGAGCGGAAAAAGAAATTTGACTTTACTGCTCCATACAAGCATTCCTATGGAACAATCGTTGTACGAGCGGAGGATCATTCAGGCATTGAGTCAGTTGAGGACTTCAAAGGAAAGAAATTCGGCGATTCACCAACGAGTAACTTCGCTGATTTTGCCAATAAGAACGGAGCGGAAGTGATCTCTTATACACAGGGGATTGATACGATTCTTCGGGATATCGGTGTGGGACGAATTGATGGCGTTCTCAATGACCGATTAATGCTTGAGATTGCGATGGAGAAAATGAAGGATGATAAGCTTACCATCCTTGAAGATATTAAATTCCAGCCGAATGTTGGGGTTATGGTCATGAAGAAGGATTCGCCGGAATTGAAAGAAAAGATTGATGGTGAAATTAAGAAGATGCTAGAAGATGGGACGATTAAAGAACTATCGATGAAATATTTCGGTATGGACGTGACTCAGAAAGTGGATGACAAAGATATCATCCAATAATGTGAATGTTATATTTTGATGAAAAAAGGAGTCGATAGATTCCTTTTTTCATGGTCTAAGGTGGAGGAAGAGAGTTTGAGTGATTTTAAGTGGGAGTATGTATTTAACTGGGATTTGGTGGTCGAATCCTTTCCGTTTATTATAGAAGGGCTGCGTTACACTTTATGGATTGCGCTTGCCAGCATGGTGATTGGTGTCATACTCGGACTTATCGTGTGTATGGCAAGAATGTCTAAATATAGAGCCATCCGGTGGCCGGGGAGATTTTATATTTCTTTTATGCGCGGAACGCCACTGCTTGTATGGTTGTTCATCTTGTTCTATGGCATGCCAATGGCAGGGGTGGAATTTACTCCTGTCCAGGCGGGAATCTTGGGCGTCAGTACCCATTTTGCGGGGTATATTGCGGAGGTGATCCGTTCGGCGGTCCTATCGATTCCAAAAGGGCAATGGGAAGCAGCAGCTGTTTTACGTTTAAATTACTGGCAGACGATGAGAAGGGTTATTTTTCCGCAGGCGACAAGGGTTGCCCTGCCGCCGTTATTCAGTTTATTTATTGATATTATTAAGGGTACTTCAATGACGGCTGTCATTACAGTACCGGAGATTCTATACAATGCCAAGGTCGTTGCCGGCAGAACCTATGAAACTTTGACCATGTATATACTGGTAGCACTAATCTATTGGGCGATTTGTACGATTGGCTCCATGTTGCAAAATTATCTTGAAAAACGATATAGCAGGCATATCGGGTAGGTGAAATCATATGATAACCATTAAAAATATACAGAAGAAATTTGGTAACCAAGAAGTATTAAAATCGATTGACTTTCAGGTGAATAAGGGTGATGTGGTTTGTTTAATCGGACCTTCCGGCTCTGGAAAAACAACCTTACTGCGCTGTTTGAACTTACTTGAGGTACCCGAAGGAGGCAGCATCACGATTGGGGATACAACCATTGGTTTCAATGGAAAACAGCCGAGCCGAAAGCAAATTGCCAAGATTCGTGAGTACTCGGGAATGGTTTTTCAAGACTTCAATTTGTTCCCTCATAAAACCGTAATTGAAAATTTGATTGAAGCACCTGTTTTGGTTCAAAAACGAAATAAACAAGAGGTGCTGGCGGAAGCGGAACAATTGCTAGCCAAGGTTGGACTGACCGAACATAAGGATAAATTTCCTGCTCAGCTTTCCGGCGGACAAAGCCAGCGCGCGGCGATTGCAAGAGCTTTGGCAATGAAGCCCGAGGTTCTGTTATTTGATGAACCAACCTCGGCGCTTGATCCGGAACTGGTTGGAGAGGTTCTGAATGTCATGAAGGAACTCGCTAAGGAAGGACAAACCATGCTTGTTGTGACTCATGAAATGGGATTTGCAGAGGAAGTAGCCGATTATGTTGTCTTTATGGCAGATGGACATGTGGTCGAAGCAGATCGTCCGGAAGCCTTGTTTAATCATCCGTCTAAAGAGCGCACGAAGCAATTCTTGAAAAAACTCGCTAATTAAAACAGCATGAATAGGATGTATTATTTGTCAGTATCATTGATAGAAAGAAGGAATCCATGATGAAGGAAGAGCTGAAATCAAAGCTGCTTGCTTATCGGCACGAATTACATACCTATCCGGAACTCTCTTTTCAAGAATTCGAAACAACGAAGCGGATTCGAAAATGGATGGGCGAAGCTGGGGTTACGATTCTGGATTATCCAATTGAAACTGGCGTGATTGCCGAGATTAAAGGAGAGCTGCCTGGTCCGACTATTGCTTTACGAGCGGATATTGATGCTTTACCAATCCAGGAAGCAACCGGATTACTGTTTGCTTCTGAACGGGATGGTGTGATGCATGCCTGTGGTCATGATTTTCATACAGTGTCTATGATTGGTGCTGCCATCCTTCTGCAGGAAAGAAAGAAGGAAATCAAAGGGACCGTTCGAATGATTTTTCAACCAGCTGAGGAAGTGGCTCAAGGAGCCGTCTATTTAGAACGAGCAGGCGTCCTAGATGGAGTGTCGGCGATTTTTGGCATGCATAATAAGCCAGATTTGCCTGTTGGGACAATCGGAATTAGGGAAGGTTCCTTGATGGCAAGTGTGGATCGCTTTGAGATTGAGGTGACTGGAGTTGGTGGGCATGCTGGAATT
>NZ_JAZVJO010000276.1:0-16285 GCF_059453735.1 Peribacillus sp.
CCCAACTACCATTGGCGCTGAAGAGCTTAACTGCCGTGTTCGGAATGGGAACGGGTGTGACCTCTTCGCTATCGCCACCAAACATTATATCTTTTCTTTAAGACTTATATTACTATAATTTACTATAAACCATTTTTAAATAAAATGCAAGCAATATCTTTTCTTTTTTCTTCAAAACTTTGATTTAACTAATGGTCAATAAGTATTTAGCCATTTTATCAATAGTTTTCCTTGTTTTTTAATTAATATACCAGCTGAAATTTTTTAATAATAAAAAAAACGAAACATAGTTTCGTTTTTTCATGATTGCGGGGACAGGATTTGAACCTGCGACCTTCGGGTTATGAGCCCGACGAGCTACCAGACTGCTCCACCCCGCGACAATGATAATTTGTTTAATCATAAATGGCGGTCCGGACGGGACTCGAACCCGCGACCTCCTGCGTGACAGGCAGGCATTCTAACCAACTGAACTACCGGACCATTAAGTTATGTATAAAGTGACCCCTACGGGATTCGAACCCGTGTTACCGCCGTGAAAGGGCGGTGTCTTAACCGCTTGACCAAGGGGCCTTAAAGAATGTTCCTGGCGGAGAAGGAGGGATTTGAACCCTCGCGCCGCTCGCGCGACCTACACCCTTAGCAGGGGCGCCTCTTCAGCCTCTTGAGTACTTCCCCATATGGCTCCGCAGGTAGGACTCGAACCTACGACCGTTCGGTTAACAGCCGAATGCTCTACCACTGAGCTACTGCGGAATAATGTATCTTGTTTGCCGCTAAAAAACCGTAAGTTATTTTGTCGACTCTTTAGATTATAAGGACATTGTTATCAAAAGTCAACACTCTTTTTTAATATTCTTCAATTATTATTTATGAAGAGACTTTTCAAATGAAAAACCCAATAACCACAAGGGTTTCTAACCAATGCTTAATCCCTATTTTTTTACTGGGCTATGATTTCTTTTGTAAATACCAGTTTCCCTTTACACTTTCCACAAACATATTTAGTTATATTTATTTTTCTTTTTCTCTGATAGATCTGGCTGCAGCTTGTACAAGAATACATAAGAATTCTCGTCTTCTTCTTTTTTACTTGCTGCGAAGCAAGGGGCTTGCAGAAACGCGGAGCTTCTACTTCTCTTAGTAATTTTCTAAAACTGGCATCTCTATGCTGATATCCTTTTCCTTCTAGGTGAAGATGATAGTGACATAGCTCATGTTTTATAATCCCTACTAAAACATCCATTCCGCCTTCTAAGAAATATTTTTCATTAATCTCTATATTATGTGATCGAAGTAAGTATCGGCCGCCTGTCGTCCGTAAACGTGAATTAAAACTTGCTTGATGCCTAAACGTTTTACAAAATTCCCTTTGCGAAATATCTTCGACTAACTCCTGAAGCGTCTCGTTATCCATTAACTTCTCCCTTTCCTGGTAACATGACAACCCATTATATCATAAACATAGTGTTAACTAGTGAGAAAACCAGGAGGTTTATCCATGCCAAATTGGTTACAAAACCAAATGAAACGTGCTTTTTATGAAAAAGACTCCTATCAAATCAAATTACTTAATCAATGCTGGTTTTATTATCGTAGAAAAGAACGAATTCATTTATAGCGGAGCGTTTATCACTTTCTAGCCATAAAAATACCCCTTTCTTCTATAGATAAAAGAAAGGGGCAGTCTTTTACATAGTCTGTTCTTTAGGCTCAAGCATAGTTAATGATACGCGTTGTTTATTAACATCTACCTGCTCAACCCATACCGTAACAACATCTCCTACTGACACAAGATCCAGTGGGTGCTTGACAAAACGGCTGCTTAATTTGGATATATGAACAAGACCATCCTGCTTAACCCCGATGTCGACAAACGCACCAAAGTCGACAACGTTTCGGACTGTACCTTGTAGTTCCATCCCTTTCTGTAAATCCTCCATCTTAAGTACATCTTTCTTCAGCAATGGCTTCGGTAGTTCATCCCGAGGATCTCTACCCGGCTTCATCAGTGCTTCGATTATATCCTTCAAGGTAATTTCACCGATACCCAGCTCCTCAGAATAAGCCTTCACATCCAGATTTTTTAACGACTGAATTAAAGTTTCACTTCCCAATTCAGCTTTAGTAGAACCCAATTTTTTGAGTAGTTCTGTTACAGCACTATAATTTTCAGGGTGAATAGATGTTTGGTCCAGAGGCTCTGTACCATCTATAATCCTCATAAAACCAATGCTTTGCTCATAGGTTTTTGCACCGAGTCTAGGAATATTTTTTAATTGTTTTCTACTTTCAAACTTTCCTTCTTCTTCTCTTTTCTTCACAATATTCTGTGCCACAGTCTTTGATAGTCCTGCCACATATTGAAGTAAAGACGGTGAAGCTGTATTAACATTTACGCCTACCTGGTTAACAGCTGTTTCTACGACAAACGTTAACGATTCGGCCAATTTTTTTTGTGATACATCATGCTGATATTGTCCAACACCCACTGATTGCGGATCTATTTTTACCAACTCTGCAAGTGGATCCTGAAGTCTTCTGCCAATAGATACGGCACTGCGCTGTTCAACTTGTAAGTCAGGAAATTCATCACGCGCTATTTCAGATGCTGAATAAATACTCGCACCCGCTTCATTCACGATGATATATGAAGTATTCCGCTGCAAGTCTTTAAGGATATCTGCTATAAATTGCTCTGATTCCCTCGAAGCCGTCCCATTCCCTATCGCTACCACTTCTACATCAAACTGTTCAATCAGCGAGATCGTTTTATCTCGGGCCTCTGCTTTTTTGTTAATCGGTGCATGTGGATAAATAACACTAATATCAATGACTTTCCCTGTTTCATCAAGTACTGCCAGTTTACAGCCTGTTCGAAACGCTGGATCTAACGCAAGAATGACTTTCCCTTTTAAAGGAGGCTGCAACAATAAATTCCTCAGATTTTCAGAAAATATGTGTATGGCTTGATCTTCAGCTTTCTCGGTTAGCTCTTTCCTAATTTCACGTTCAATTGAAGGGAAAATTAATCGTTTGAAGCTATCTTCAATGGCATCTTTTACAAAAGCTGCCGACTCAGAATCATTTTTATTAATGATTTTACTTACCATGTAATCTATAATTGCTTCTTCCCTCGGCTCAATCGACACTCTTAAAATTTCCTCTTTTTCTCCACGGTTGAGCGCAAGAACTCGGTGAGGGACAATCTTTTGAACAGGCTCCTCATATTCATAATACATTTCAAAGATTTTTTTCTCGTCGGCATCCTCATTTTTACTAACGGACATTATTTTCCCCGACTTAAAGACATCTGCCCTAATCCACTTTCGCAGTGCAGCGTCGTCAGATATCTGCTCAGCAATAATATCTTTTGCACCAGCTATAGCATCATCTGCCGATAAAACGTCTAAATCAGCAGAAACAAATTCCTCTGCCTTAGACAAAACGGATTCAGGATGAAATTCCATCAACCAAAAAGCAAACGGTTCTAACCCTTTTTCTTTAGCTACAGTTGCTTTCGTCCTTCTTTTTTGCTTATACGGCCGATAAAGATCTTCTATTTCTTGCAGCTTTACGGATTGTTCAATTTGAGCTTTCAGCTCGGGTGTTAATTTGCCTTGTTCTTGAATAATACGAACTACTTCTTCTTTACGATTATGAAGATTTTCAAGGTACTTCCATCTATCCATTATCGAACGAATCTCTACCTCGTCCAATGAACCGGTCATTTCTTTCCGATATCGAGCAATAAATGGTACAGTATTTCCCTCATTTAAAAGATTAATGACACTTTGAACTTGATTTACTTTAAGATTTAATTCTTTTACGACTTGTTTAATGATCTCTTTTAATTGATTTTCTTCTGCTACCAATGGGATTCCTCCACTCTTTATGTAAAAAAAATCATAATTTCTTTATTGCTTATAACTAGTCTAACAAAACAAAAAGCATGTTGCGAATCTTCAATCTGTTTAACACAGGTAAAAGCACCCTAACATAAAAAAGCTTACTTTTATGATTTCTCAAGAAAGTAAGCTTCCTATTATAAATGTAGAATCATCGGACTGAATGGTATTCCCCTCTAAAATCATTTGAGCGTTCCGTTCCAGAGAAGATCTTGTGTTCAGTAAAGACTTTGCTCCCTGCAGAGAAACGCCATCTGAGTGGAGAATAAACTTAGCATTTGATTCATATTTAAATCTTTGTGTGTGATACTTTTGTTTCCTGCCAGATAAAAAACCGGTTACCGGTAATGGATAAACCAGTTTATCTGAGTCGGGATTATACAGAAAAAAACGAATATTTCCTACTGAACTGTATACAAACTCTTTCGTGTCATAGTATATTTTCAGGATGGACACCGCTGCCCCTCTTTTATTCACTTGCGTATTATTACAAAGTGACATGAGGGTCTCGACACTTTCATGATGATAATTCTTAACCTCATCAGTAATTGCACTTGAGGACTCATAAGCGAATTTACCACTGCCAAGGCCATCTGCGAGAACGCATAAAAAATACTCATTTGTATTAATGAAAAAGTAATCATCTCCGCAATAGGGCATCCCATTTTTGGAGGATTGGGAAGCTAATACTTCTAGTTCCTTCTCCCTGAGTACTTCCTTAATCATTATAGAGACTCCGTATTGTTTTCTGCATTTATAGCCAATTGCAGTTTTTTAATCGCTCTTCGTTGAAGACGCGAAACATGCATTTGGGAAATATCTAGTTTTTCTCCTGCTTCTTTTTGACTAAGGTTTTCAAGATACGTATATTGAATAATCATCTTTTCTCGCTCACTCAATACATGTAGAACCTTTTCCAGAACAAGGCGCTGATTAACTCGTTCATAGCCTTCGTCAACATTTCCGAAGATATCCAGAAGAGTAACGGTCCCTCCGTCGGAATCCGCTTCAATAGAGTGATCAACTGATAGAGCTTGATAGCTTTTTCCCATTTCCATCGCTTCAAGAACTTCTTCCTCAGCTACGTCCAGATGTTCTGCAATTTCATCAATTCTAGGTGAACGATGAAGTTCTGTTGTAAGTTCTTCAACCGTAACCCGAATTTTCGGTCCAAGTTCTTTGATTCGACGCGGAACATGGACACTCCATGTTTTATCACGTAAGAAACGCTTAATTTCACCGATGATGGTTGGTACTGCAAAAGCTTCAAAACTCTTTCCGAAAGATTCATCATACCGACGAATTGCGCCAAGCAATCCAATCATACCTACTTGTGAGATATCTTCTTGAAAGGATCTTCCCTTTGAATACTTCCGCGCAATTGTTTCAACTAAGCCTTTATAATGAAGAACAAGTTGTTGTTGGGCTTCCTCATCTTGATGGAGTTGGTAAGCTTTAATCCAAGCATTGACCTTGTCTTTAGTCATTTGATTAGGTTGAGAGTGTCTTTGCATCCATCTCCACCTGCTCCCGCTCTAAAAACTTAGTCATGAATACCGTGACCCCTTCATGCTGGTGAATTTTCACTTCATCCATTAGAGTCTCTATGAGGTAAAGGCCCAAGCCTCCTTCTCGAAGGAATTCTACTTTTTGTCCGTTCTCATACGGTCCTAATCCTTGGCGTACTTCATCAAAGTCACAACTTTCTCCACTATCTGATACCATTACTTCTAAACGATTTTCATAAAGGCCGAAACTAATTTTCACTTCGCCTTGGTTATCTTTATAAGCATGCTGAACTGCATTCGTACAAGCCTCGCTTGTAGCGATCTTTAGGTCCTCAATTTCATCATAAGTGAAGCCCATCCGGCTGGCTATACCTGAAAGAGTCAATCGAATTACTCCAATGAAATTAGGCTTTGCGGGTATTTTCATTTCAATATAATCGTATGCTTGACTCATTCTAACCCACCCTCTGCATGACTTTTAATATCAATAATATCGGCTAGACCGGTAATATCAAACAGACGGCGCAGACGTTCAGATAATCCAATTAGCTTGAATTCCCCATTATGCGCTCTTACACTTTTAAACAAGCCTACAAATACTCCTAAGCCAGTGCTGTCCATATAAGATACTTCTGTTAAATCTACTACCATAGAAACATTAGCCTGCTCTGAAAGCGGAAATAATGATTCTCTAAGCTTTGGTGCTGTATAAGCGTCAATTTCACCTTTCACTTGCACTTCTACGGTTGAGTTTATATCTTTAACATCAATTGTTATATTCATTCGATTGACCCACCTTTATTTCTCAATATCCATGTTTATATATACCCAGTTTTTTTGTCCTTAAACATCTCTTTTTAAAATTATTAAAGTAAAATCATCTCTTAATTCAAAATGCTGCATTTTCTCCAGCTGCTTAAATATTTTATTGACAATTTCCTGCGCTCCTAAATGGAGATTATTCCTTATATATTGCATTAATGTTTCTCTTTCAATAAACCCTTCACTTGTCCGACATTCCGTTACACCATCGGAAAGTAAAATGATCATATCCCCAGGTTCAACTTGCTTTTCGTATTGGCGGTACTTTGTTTTTTTCTCTACCCCCAATAACAACCCTCTGGCATCTAAGTCACTCATCGTATCTGTGCTTGCTTCGTAATAAAACCCTGGCTCATGTCCTGCTGCAGCATACGAAAACACGTGACTATCTGGGTTATAAAGACCATAAAACATCGTGATAAACATACTTGGATCAACATTTTGTTCCACAACGCGATTAAGGCTTTCAAGGACACTACTCGGAGCATGGCGGTTTTCTGGAAGGCTGTCCATCGCATATTTAATCATCGACATACAAAGCGCAGCTGGAATTCCTTTACCGATTACATCGGCTATAGCCACCCCGATGTTTTGGTTTTCATCTTGGACAAAGTGATAGTAGTCCCCGCTCATTTGACGAGCAGGCACACTAATAGCACCAATATCCATCACCTTAACATCCGGGATCTTTGTTTCAAGCAGCGTATGCTGTACATTTGCCGCTAGTTCTATCTCTGATTTGAGCTCCTGTTGCTGATGACGCAAGCTTTGATGTTCACGATATGCAATCCCGTATCCCATCATTACCTCCATTAAAAAATCAAATGAATCAATTACCTTTTGCGGATCACCTGGACATACTTCCATTAAAACACTTTTATGCATGCTAATAATTTCTTCAGGCGAAACACGATTTTCCATCGTTTTTCTACTGATTTTTTGTCCTTGGTATAAGGCTTGTTCTGTTTGATCCTTAAGAAAGCTTGTAAGGGCCTCACGGTATTTACCTTCCAAATTATCTTTGAATTCCATTACCTCTCCCCCTAACGAAGCCATTTCGTTGCAAGGATTCTCGTTCCTTTCCCTGGCGTGGAATCGATATCAAATTCATCCATCAACCTCTTTACCCCAGGAAGGCCTGCTCCTAGTCCTCCTGAAGTAGTATATCCATCTTCCATAACTTTTCGAATATCTTTAATTCCAGGACCTTCGTCCATGGCAATTATTTTCATTCCAACTTTTCCATTCCTCTGGACTTTTTCTATAGCTACGGTGCCTTGACCAGCATATAGATAAATATTTCTTGCCAGCTCACTAATGGCCGTCGTAACTCTTGCTTGATCCACTGTGCCAAAACCAAGATCCTTCGCCACATTTCGTCCAAGCTGTCGAGCGGCCACGATATCCCATTCATTGATAATTTTTACGCAGGATTGGACCTCCATACTTCTAATCCCCCAATTCCTGTTGTAATCTCTCCAGGCCTTTCTCTAAATCTAATGCTGTAAGGACATCATCTAAGGTAATCCCTAATTCAATGAGGGTAATAGCAACAGCTGGCTGGATTCCTGTTATGACAACTTTCGCCCCCATCAGCTTCGACATACTAAAGACATCACCTAATACCTTAGCTATAAAGGAATCGATAAAGTCAATCGAAGTAATATCTATTACCACTCCATTAGCGTTTGTTTCATGTATCTTTTGGAGTAAATCTTCCTGAAATTGAAGGGCCGTTGCGTCGTCAAGCTCCCATTGTATCGAAACGAGAAGACAATCATATAGTTTTAAAATTGGAATTCTCATGATCTTCCTCCACCTCTATAATCTTACGGCTTGTTATTTCTAAAGCTGCCTCTATCCCTTTCTTAAGGGTGTTCTTTGTAATAATTTCGTCTAAATTAATCCCTAGATTAACAATAGTCTGTGCAATTTCCGGCCTTATGCCGCACAGCATACATTTTGCTCCTACCAAACGGACGGCTTCCGCAGCCTGAATAATGTGGTGAGCAACCATTGTATCAACGACAGGCACCCCTGTAATATCGATTAGCACTACTTCTGAACGGTGTTTGACCACACCCGTTAATAAGTTCTCCATAATTTGCTTTGCTCTTTCTGTATCGATGGTTCCGATCAAAGGCATAATCGTAATTCCCTCTAATACTGGAATCAAAGGTGCAGATAATTCTTGCAGCGCAATCTTTTGTAGGGATACGGTTCTTTCCCAGGTATAGGTATACACATTAACTATCTCATTATTCATAGGGGAGGACCATTTATCAAGACTATTTATAATCTCAATTTGATTTTCAGGATTTATAATTTTTTGTTCAGCCATACCATTTAAGACAATCAGTGTGAATTTATGTAAACCTTCGTTCACAAAGAAAAGCGGCCATCCTAAGCGAACAACTTTTTCTGCAAAATCAGATAGTTTAGTTGTAAACGCATCATTTTTACTTTCCATATTGGCAATCACCATATCAATAAATTCATGGCTTGTCTGAGTAAACATCTGATCAGAGATCACCTTAATAAGACGCTCATCCGCATTTTTTTTCATAATATCCATCCATTTTTCTAGGATGAATTCTTGATTGTTTCTTATAAAATCATACACCTGTTTATTCATATTTCCTCCATTCTAACACATCCTCTAGACCATTCTTGTCCAGGTAACATGGATGTTATGTAAATGTAAATAAAAACTTATTCATCTCGTATTTATCATTAACTATAGCTCGACGAACTATAATTTAACTCTTCAACTCCTGTACCAGAATATCCTACTAAATGGAGATTCTTCTCATTTTAACTATACGTTTTTATTCTTTCATTCGTCAAATGTTATAGTTTCACCTGCTTATTTACGTAAGTTGAAAAAAAGACGTCCATTTTAACGATGATTAACTGATCATTCCAAAAAAAAGCAAAAAAAGAAGACTGTCCTTTTGGGATCAGTCTTTTCCAAGTATCCTGAGAATCTCAGAATTCAGATTATATGAATAATAAATAGGATGACATTTTAAAAATCAACCAGTCCTAAACTAATTTGCAGAGCATCTTTGACCTTTTCCATCATCGGTTCATCAAGATGAGTAATTTTATCAGTCAGCCGCTGCTTATCAATAGTGCGTATCTGTTCTAGTAAAATAACTGAATCACGCTCGAACCCATATTTCTTTGCATTAATTTCAACGTGTGTAGGCAATTTGGCTTTTTGAATTTGCGCTGTTATGGCTGCTACAATCACAGTAGGACTAAAGCGATTTCCAATGTCATTCTGAAGGATAAGCACTGGTCGCGTCCCGCCTTGTTCTGATCCTACGACCGGAGACAGGTCTGCGAAGTATACGTCACCACGTTTCACAACAATCAAGGGCTCAGCCTCCGCTAGCTAATCGTTCAACGCAATGGTCAGCTTCAAATTCTAACAAAAATGCTTCCGAAGCAATTGTTAAGTTAATGGCTGCCATCTCAATATAACCACGTTTCATCGATTCGCGAAATTCTCTTTTTTTTCTTTCACGAATATACACTTTTGTCGCATGGTAAATAAATTCACTACGATTCACATTTTCTTCAGAAACATACCCATCAAGCTCGGATAAAAAGTTTTGAGGTAATCGAATTAAAATTTCTCTTGTTGCGCTGGATTCAGACACAAACATACACCTCCACCATCACTACACACCATAATATATTCTTTATAATATTACCATTAAATTTACTATCTGCAAAGAGTATATTCGAAACTCTATATTATTATCAGCAAAAGTAGCTATATTTTATACGATATTATTTATAAATTAATTATATTAATTGATTAACGACTCCGGTGATCCTTCCTTTCTTCAGGTACATCCGTGGAACCCGGGATGAAATCATACAAGTTACTTCATAGTTTATTGTATTTAGTTTCTCAGCAATGTCATCGACAGTGATACACTCGGTGCCATTCTTCCCTATTAACGTTACCTCAGTACCTACTGGAAACTCTCGCGATAATTTAACCATGCATTGGTCCATACATATCCGCCCAACTAACGGAGACCTTTCACCTTCAAGCAGCACTTCCTGACCTTGGAGCATTCGAATCCAGCCATCCGCATAACCAATAGGCATTGTTCCAATCCAGGTATCTTCTTCTGCTGTATAGGTCGCTCCATAGCTGACGCTTTGGCCTTTCGAGATATTCTTGACATGCACAAGTTTGGTCTTTAATGAAAACGCTGGACGAAGCGCAAAAGGTAAAACGTCTTTCATTTCCATGGAGGGTGACAAGCCATATAAAGAAATGCCCATACGAACCGAATTGAAGACCGCATTCGGAAATCTCAGCAATGCGGCACTATTTGCTGCGTGGACATATTTTGGTTTCTTCTTGAGCCATGTCAGCATTTCCTCAAATCGTGCAAGCTGTTTACTAAAATACTCTGTATCTAGTTGATCTGCAGTAGCGAAGTGCGTAAAAATCCCTTCTAATACAATACACTTCGTTTCCTGAAGAAAACGTTCAATTTCATTCATATCTTCTTGTTTCCGTATACCAATTCTCCCCATACCACTATCACACTTTACATGTATAGTAAGAACGTCACCCTCAAGAAAAGGCTGAGCTGCTTTAAGCCAGCCTGCTTGAAAAACAGTTAAGGTAATTGCTTCTCTAGCAGCGATTTGTGCATCTTCAGGGCGTGAAGCTCCTAAGACTAATATCGGTGCCGTTATTCCTTTTTTTCGTAATGCGAGTGCTTCATCTAAAAAGGCTACTGCTAAATACTCCGCACCAGCCTGAATTGCAGTCTCAGCCACCTCAACATCGCCATGACCATATGCATTTGCCTTTACAACCGCAAAGAGAGTGATCTCAGGAGGCAGGTGTTTTTTCATATTTGTTGCATTTTCAAAGATAGCATCTAAATTGATTTCTGCCCAAGTATCTCTATAAAAATTTTGCAAAGTCACAGATAATCCTTCTTTCATAGTGTACTGTTATGTGCCCTTATTATAGAGAATTTTGTTTAATAACGGAAGGACAAATACAGTACACCAGAAAATGCAGCAATTTCCTCTAGATGTTATTTGCAGAGTCAGTATTCATTATTTTACCGCTGTCCCATTAACGGAGCGGGCGATCGTCACCAATTCTTCTTCTGTTAAATTTTGAGATGCAAGGGTGTAATCAACACCTTCATATGTCCACCTTATTGTGTTAGCTGTCATTGCCCCGAACGTAAAGCCTAAATCAACCGGCTCGCCATTCACCAAATCCGACAGAACAGTCGTTTCTCTGATATCTCTTTTTTCCTGAACCAACGTAAAGTTTCGTTCACCTTGATACGTTAAAACAACTCGACGTCCATTTTCAATCGCTATTTCTTTCTCCTCGGCTAGAGTTGCTCCTTCGATTCCTTCTGGATACCTTACTGAGAAATTCTCATCCTTCATCCCAGCCATTGCCGGCATCTCCATCTTTGCTCGCGCCATATTTTTCTTCATATCAAAAGCATCCTTATCAAATGCAGCATTGAAGTTTACTTTCGAGAACTTTACCGTCACGAGGGCATTTTGATCAGGATCCATTACTTTGACACTGACCGGTTTTAAATCCCGTTTGGTAAGAGTAATCTCCTGGTACGGGAGCATTTTATTATTTTGATAACGTGTCTTAGTCGTAAAGACGTAATGTTTATCCGTTTCTTTGAATCCTGCCGTTTCATCATCCATAATGTCCTTTACCAATGATTCATATAAATAGGCTTGACTACTGTTCTCTGGCCATTCACTTTGAAATTTAAAGCTTTTATTCAAAGCAGGTGTCAATACATACACTCCATCGTCATTACGGAGAATCATTTGGCTTTGTTCCTTCTCAGAATTCTTTAAATTTACTTTGTAAAAATCTGGATTCTTATGCCAGATTTCCACATCATATACTTGAGGATCCGTCCCCATCTTCAAGGTCATGACAGCATTCACCTTATAGCCCTTCATTTCATCCACTTTTTCGTTTAAATCACTCACTACTTCATCCTGCGACTTTTTTCCGCAAGCAGAAAGCGCAAGTATCAGTAATATTCCAGCAAAGATTGCAAAGAACTTTTTCATTTCTCCAGCCCCCATCTTTTCATTTAAATGTAAAAGAGAGAGGAAAGGGCAGCGTCCAGACATTGAATACTAAACCAAATATTGGTTACCGTTTAACCCATCTTTTCGGTTTATATGTCAATGTACCTTCTAACAGGCCTTGTCTCCCTAAGCAATATGAGTATATGAGACAACTCGTACCAATATGACTGAAAAGCCGAAGACTTCGGGCGGATTCTGATGTACCAAATAAAGTTATTAAAAAATGCTTATACATCAACCAAGGTTCAAGTGTAGTAAAGCTCTTGTCTGTAGTCCAAAGAGAAATAAGCTTGTTTTAAGGCAAAAAAAGAAGCAAGCTTGTTTGCTTACTTCTGTTCTTCAATAACCACCTGAGCCGCTGCAAACTCTTTGCTATGAGTTATAGAAAGATGGACTCCACTCTTCAACGGTTTACTGACATACGGCTTACCATTTGGCTCAACCAAAATTTCAATATCCAAGAAAGAAAGTTCCTTCCCAATTCCCGTCCCCCACGCCTTAGAGAATGCTTCTTTTGCTGCATACCTGCCGGCAAAGTATTCATAACGTCTGTTTCCTTTTAATTTGGAAAACCGCATAAGCTCCTGCTCCGTTAGGATTCTACTGATGAATTTCGGCTGTCGATCTACAATTGCCTGAATACGGTCAATTTCTATAATATCCATACCTATTCCCTTTATCATATGCTTCCCTTCTATCCTTTATCTGACCCGCATATACATTAGACAGGCTTATCGATTAACTAAATTCCTATTACAAAGGATGAATCTAATGTATCTAAAATCAGATAATTACCGTCAATACCCTAGTCTTTACCCAATGACACTAATCATTCTCTCCCTCTGTCTAGCTGTTTATGTTCTCCATAGTTCCCCGTTTTTCCCTAAGGGTTTGCTTTATTACAATGGGGCAGGCGTCAATCTCTATATCGCTAACGGTGAATGGTGGAGGCTCCTAACCCCTATTTTTCTCCATATTTCATTTAGTCATTTCCTATTTAATAGTTTATCCATCCTGTTATTCGGCCCTCTATTAGAACGTCATCTAGGAAGTTCGTTATTCGCAGGCTTCTTTCTTTTAACAGGTCTGATTGCAAATATAGCGACTTACTTATTCATGCCCTTATCTTATGTCCATGTCGGAGCAAGTAATTCGATTATGGGACTACTTGGTTTTTATCTTTATGCGTCTATCTTCCATAAGCAGCCTGTACCCAAACAATTTGAAACAACCATTTACACCCTTGCCATTTTTGCAGTAATTATGTCATTGATTGAACCGAATATCAATCTGATTGGCCACTTTACCGGACTGATTGCCGGATTTGTCTTTGCTCCGTTTTTTCAAAAACGGTCTCAACAGCTCTAGTTTAACTTATTAGTAATCGCGTGAAGCAAGCCATCGTGTAATCGTTGATGCATCTTGTTTTTCTAAATCTTTTATCCGTCCGATTGTCGGACCTGCTCCGGATTTTGCGGTGATAAAAATGGAGGCTAGACTTTTGCGTAATTGAAACCAATTGGTGGAATACGTTATAGCTTGAATTCGATTTTTATGAAATAGATAACTCTGTTTAGAAATGATTCTAAATCTTACTTGCAGCTGATTACCTGAAATTCTCCAGCCTGCTTCCCTGAAACTTAAATAAGCCCACAGACAGGATAGCGGTATCAGCACTAATGATAGGAATCCCCAAGGTCTGAACAACCAGATACAAGCAGCCATAATGATTACAGCAAGAAATGAGTGCCGAAATAAATAGCGGGAAAATGCTCGCTTCGGCAAACCTTGTATAGCTGCTTCGTATTGATACCCAGGAACAAAGGAATCAAGCAGTCCCTGCAAATCTTTCCTTTTAATGAGTGGAAAAAGCATAATCTTAGCATTTTCTGCCGATCCACCCGCATATTCAATATAGACACTTGCCAACCCTAAAGGCTGCCGTAATAAATTTTCTGAAATCCTGATAGCCTGAATCTTCTTAGTTGGGATAGTTATCTGCCTTTTTTCCAGCAAGCCTCGGGAGATTATTAATTCTTCACCCTTTTTTTCCAAAGTAAAATGACCATATTTTAAGACAATCCCTATCGTAGCAATTAAGTAAGCAACGATAAAGGCACTCACCACCAAAATAGTTATAAATATAAGGCTTGCTTCCAACACATGTTCAAATCCACTAAAGACCTTATCAAATGGGATGATTTCATCAAATTGAGAAATGAACGCGGCTGATGTAGAAAAAACGACTCCTACGCCACCGGAAGTAGCAGCCATTAAGAAAAGCTGAGGAAAAGTCTGTTGGAACACACCCTCTGTCCGTACCTCCTCGGACTCTTCCGCTTTAGGTGTTTTTTCTCTTTTCCCTTCTGCCAGCGTCAACTGAATTCTTTCAGCTTCCTTTTTATTAATCGCAGCTAGCTCTACATCAGCTTGTTCCCCGCCGGCCGTCTCTACTTGAAGCTTAGCCAAGCCAAACAATCGCTGAACCAGTCCCTCAGAAATATTCACACTATGTATCCGTTCAAATCGAATGTATTGTTTCTTTTTAACAAATAAGCCTGATTCAATACGAAGTTCTCCATTCTCAATCCAGTATGTAAATCGAAACCAAGAAAGAATCGCTGACCCGATAACAAACAAAATGATTACGCCGAACCCTATATAAAGCAGATAACTTGTTTCTCCAAAATTATTTCCTCCAAAAAGAAAAATTAATACGAGGGGAAAAATAGCGTCCTTAACTATTTTTAGAATCATTAACAAGATAGCAGCTGGATGAAGCCGTTTTGGATTATACATCTTCTTCCTCCACACTAGCCATTCTTGAAATATAGAACCGTAAATCATCTGCTTCTTTAATCTCTAAAGCTGGTATCTCATGGTTTGTTGCAGCAGTTGAAATTTCGACGGTTGCCAGCTCATACCTTCTTAAAAGAGGCCCTTGCTTTGTTTCAACATGTTGAACTCTAACCATTGGGATCAGCGTACGTTTAATAATCCAAATTCCACTTTGTATCTCAATTTCATCTTCTCTTACCTCATACCTCCACCGCTTCCACCTTAGTGATGGTAGAAGGAACACAAAAAGATAGAAAAACATGATAAATAGACACACGCAAAGAATAATAATCCACCGTGGAAAATCAAATATGTATGTTAGCGTAATTCCAGTTATGCTGATTACCAAAATGAGCAATGATTCAATGATTCCCCTAATTCTCCACACTTTGAGTGCATCTTTAGCAATTCGTTTCTGAGGTTCCATAGGCCATCCCCCTTCATCATTCTATTTAGTTTAAGTATACTATAATTTCCAACATAAAAAACAGAAAGAGCCGCTCAGCATGTGAGCGGCTCTTTCTGTTTTAAAACGTATTATTTATTGATTTTATCTCTGTTTGAACTTGTGCTGCTGCTGCTGCGGTTGCCATAACCATTTGACTTACGGTTAGTACTGCCGCCGCCAGTACGTTTAGCACCGCCGTAATCTTTACGTCCGCCGCCTGATGAGCTGCGTCCGCCGCCGCTGCCATTACGTGGACGGCTATTTGAACCTTTGTATCCACCACGTTTTGATCCAGCTGGAGCTTCATCCGTTAATTTAATCGGAGATGCATCCGGTTCTTTCGTCATTGTTTTAAGGACTGCTGCCACTAAATCAATTGCGCTGTGCTTTTGAAGTAATTCTTCAGCGTGTGGAAGGTATAATGATAAATCATCGTTTTCAACAGTGTTAACGATTTTTTCAGTAACTGCTTTTTGTTGGCCTTCAAGAGCTTCACTTAATGTAGGAGTTTTTAATTTCTCCATTTTCTTTTTAGTTGTGTGCTCAATTGCATGAAGCTGACCTCTTTCTCTTGGAGTTACAAAAGAAACTGCTGCTCCGTGCTTTCCAGCTCTTCCTGTACGTCCAAT